>JAITIT010000010.1 GCA_031279295.1 Holosporales bacterium
GGCTCCGGTTGCATTAACCTCCAGATATAGCTTCCCAAAAGGCCTCATCGCAGCATCTGCTATACAGCACATACTACACCAATAACTTCCTGTTCATAGCCAATCAATCTATAAAACCACACTACAGCTGAGTATTATCTCTCACCACGAAGTAATAGGTACAGATGAATAGCTACATACTTTTTTATAGCTGAGAGAAGAGGGGAGGGGGCTACGTGTGTACAGTCCAGGAATGAGAGAATGCTGTTCCTTCCATTGGTTGCGGGCTTGAATAGGCAATGACTTTTGTGCGAGAATCCGGGCCATGGATAGCCCTCGTGCGGCGTAGATTGTAAGGTAGCAGCGAGGGTCGTGGGTTGTGAGTAGGAACTATGAAGATAGGGATCAATGGGTTCGGCAGGATAGGGCGTATGATATTGAGGGCTTTTCTTGAGTCTGAGAAGTACAGCAGTTTGGATGTGGCATGTATCAATGATCTATCAGACAAGAAAACCTGTGCCTACCTATTAAAGTACGACTCGATTCACGGTCGCCTGAATGCTGACGTTCTTGAGACAGATGATGGGATCTCAGTCAATGGCCGTAATATCGTTATGCCTTCAAAAGCTAAGCCCGAGGAGATTCGATGGGGTGATTACGGAATTGACGTTGTGTTCGAGTGCTCCGGGGTCTTTACAAAAAAGCCGGATGCGGAGAGGCATATCAATGCTGGGGCGAAGAAGGTGATAATATCAGCTCCGTCTGACGACGCGGATATTACCGTTGTGTATGGCATTAACCACATAGATCTCAATGCCTCACACACTGTAATTTCTAACGCCTCATGCACAACTAATTGCCTCGCTCCGATCGCATACATACTGGATCGAGAGTTCGGGATAGAGAGTGGCTTCATGACAACAATCCATGCGTATACAGGGGATCAGAGACTTATCGACACAGCTCACAGAGATCTAAGAAGAGCGCGCGCCGGAACGTTATCAATAATTCCCAGCACCACCGGAGCGGCGAGGGCTGTTGGGCTCGTCCTACCAAACCTGAGGGGTAAGCTGGATGGCACAGCAATAAGGGTTCCAGTTCCTAATGTGTCACTTGTTGATTTGAAGTGCCTTCTATCTAAATCAATCTCAAAAGGTTCTATCAATGAGATAGTGCGTGCGGAGGCTAATGGCAAACTGAGTGGTATCCTCGGTTACAACGACGAACCTCTAGTATCGTGTGACTTCAATCACTCCACGCTGAGCTCGGTATTTGATGCCACCGGAACCACTGTCATCGGCGACAGGTTCTGCCGCGTCGTAGCTTGGTACGATAATGAGTTCGGATTCTCCAATCGGATGCTTGACCTGGCACACTACATGGCAACTAACGGTATCGTGTGATAAAACAGTTTTTAGCGGTAGGAGCGATCGCCGTAGGCCTCGCTACAACTAGTATACTGCTTATGTGCAACAGGATGCAAGAGGTAGAGGGTTTAGCCCATCATGATGGTAGTAGCGTACCGTCCAAAGTTAAGATATTTGTGTGCTACCATAAGCCGTTCGATACATTAATGGGGCGCGATATTTTTGTACCAATCCATGCAGGGCGTGCACTTGGTACGAAGACTCCATTCCACGTGGGTGATGGGCTAAAGGTAAGTGTTGTCAAGAACGTGATGCTCAATGATGCGGGGTATCGGTGGTTGCTGAATAACGCAATTGGTGATGATACTGGGAACAACATCTCACTGCAGAACAGGAGCTACTGCGAACTGACCGCCGTGTATTGGATCTGGAAAAATTATAAGCAGCTAGATAGCTTAGACTACGTCGGGCTCATGCACTACAGGCGACACTTCATCTTCCGGAAAGATTATCGCCTCACACTCTTCGAGAGGATCAGGAGCCTCTTTAGCAAGAACAAAAGCTTCGTGAGGGTCAAAGTCATGGACGGCGGATACGAGGAAAGGTTTGGGCTAGACGCCGAGACCGTGAGGAAGAGAATTGCCGGCTATGACATTATTGCTCCAGTTCCTCAAGATCTTCTGATGACTGTGTATCTAAGTTTTAAACTGAATCAGCGGATCGAGTACCTAGATACTGCCCTAGAAGTTTTAAGGCAGATGTACCCTGAGTACGTGGATGTCGCTGAAGAATGCATGCGCTCTTTCAGTGCCAATTGGGGTAACATGTTTATTATGAAACCGGCTGTATTCAAGGAGTATTGTAGCTTCGTCTTTAACGTCATGCAGGAAATAAAGAAGCGCGTCAGTGGATCATTAGATCACTCAAATCTGAAGCATGCCCACGCGGCATACATAATCGAGAGACTGTGGATCATCTGGCTAGCATACCATAAAAAGGTCGGGAAATACAAGATCCTAGAGCTGCCACGTACATGGATTGCCAATGCCAGTAATGTGATCAATCGGTGAGCATCATCGTAATTCCTGCTAAAGACTGGTAACTAATCTCTCACCATTTCTCACCTGCGCTCTATCCCACCTTTATTGATCTATCTCCTTTCATTGTTCATCTATCATGAGTCATGGGGACAATGTGCGGCCATACTTCGGGGAACGGAAGTCGGCAGGGAATCATCGAGTTCAGCAAGGAGCTCGGTGTTGGGCCAGAGGAGCTGGAGTACTAGGCAACGGCAATAGGATCGCTATGATGGGAGGCTTGGAAGTTAGCCGAAACATTGGAAATTAGAAAGCGGAAGTAGGACGTCATGAGCTCCATACTCCGGAGGGGCTGCTAGCAGGACCGGGATAGACGATCTTGCTACAGGCAGACGGCGGATAGCAAATCGAATAATAAGTTGGTGGTGTTGTTATTTGTCGCGAAACGTAGCTGAGCCAGGCATACATGAGGGAAACGTGGAATACAGAAGGTAGAGAGGCACGATGATAGGACTTGAGGAGGACATCGATACCTGAGTCGCGTACATACTGGTCCACAACCAAAAGAAAACGATTGCGCTGATCACACCAGTCATGTGACAATTGCACTGCAATGGGGTTTAAGGTCAGTCGTGTCGTTCTGGCTTGTTGAAGAAAGGAGCAGTCATGAATATAGACGAAAAGAATCTAGGCGACGAGGAGAGAACAGTGTGTGAGGTCTGGACCAGAGTAATGGGGTACTACAGACCAATTGCCGCGTTTAACAAGGGTAAGCGTAGTGAGTACAAGGATAGGAAGTGCTTTAAGGAAGTTTGCTGTTGCGATAAGTCTAGTAGCTAATTGTATCGCTGGTAGTTATGGCAGCACAAGCGTCGTGTGTATATACGACGGGTTGCGTGTGTGCCTCATATGGCCCTCTAGTGGGGTGGCGCAGAGTGAGGCAGACGTAATTTCAAAGGTGATAGGGACGAGTGTTCGTCCATGCGTTACTGGCGCATCTGTGGATCAGATTTTTGCCAGTGAGTATAAGAAATTTATTTGGCTGAATGAGGCGTTCCTTTCTGGAGTGTCCATACTATGGGCGGTTCGTGGTGGATACGGTGTTGATAGACTCATGCCGAGTATCGTTGGAGCAGAGTACTCGAAGGTTCACAAGAAGATAATCATTGGATATAGCGATACTACTCCTCTCCTCATTCATATGTCCCAGAAGTATGGCTGGACTGCGATAAGTGGGTCGTGTTTTAGGGAGGTAGCGCTCGGCACTAAATCCCAGACATCATGCAAAGCGCTTATGGACTTTCTGAAAGGGAATACATTCGTACTTAAGATAGATGACCTCACTCCGATGAATGCTGAGGCTCGTACATCCAAGGAATTACGCGGAAGAACGACTGGAGGAAATGTAACCTGCATCGTCTCCACAATAGGTACGCCATGGTGTATCAATACAAACGGAAGGATCGTTTTCCTGGAAGATACGAACGTGGAAGGGTATCGTCTGGATAGGCTCCTGGTACACATGAGGAACGCCGGATTGTTCGAAGGTGTCGTTGCAGTAATCTTCGGTGACTTCGGAACAAACGAGGGTAGGATTCTGCAAAATTTTGCTGGACAGTTGAAGATCCCAGTCTACAAGAGCTCTCTCTTCGGGCATGGAAAAGATAACATGCCATTCGGGTATGAATTTAATGGGACAATCACCAAGCAGGGTGACCGGTACGTCGTATCGATGCAGCAGTGAAATTGGGCATGACACAATCTGGAAGACGACGTCCATGAGTTATGGGCGTAAAAAAATATTTGACAAGGTACCTCGCTAGGAGATAAATTAGCACTCAGAAGGGTTAATTGCTAACACTGACAAGAAAGGAGAAAAGCAATGAAATTTAAACCGTTATACGACAGGGTCCTCGTAGAGAGGATTGAGTCAGAATCAAAAACCAGTGGCGGGATAATAATTCCAGACACCGCAAAGGAGAAACCGATGGAAGGTATCGTAGTTGCTGTTGGGAACGGAGCAAGATCGGAGAAAGGAGATTTCGTCCAGTTACAAGTGAAGGCCGGAGATAAGGTTCTTTTCGGCAAGTGGTCCGGGAACGAAATCAAGATTGATGGGAAGGATTACATCGTCATGAAGGAATCCGACATCATGGGTATCTTCGAGTAACACCAATTTTTTAGAAGGAGAATGAATATGGCAAAGGAAATAAAATTTAACTCCGAGGCAAGAAGGAAGATTCTGGACGGAGTCAACGCATTAGCGAATGCAGTTAAAGTAACAATGGGTCCTAAGGGACGCAACGTGCTGATCGAGAAATCATACGGAGCGCCTAGGATTACAAAGGATGGTGTATCAGTCGCCAAGGAAATCGGCGTTACCTGCAAGTTTGAGGATCTCGGTGTTAAGATGGTGAAGGAGGTTGCTAACAAGACTTCCGATATCGCAGGGGATGGAACTACTACTGCTACAGTCTTGGCTCAAGCGATCTTAACTGAGGGAATTAAGTCTGTTGAAGCTGGGTCAAACCCGATGGACTTGCTCCGTGGTATTAACCTAGCTGTTGAGGAGGTGATTGCATTCCTCAAGAAAAAATCCAAGCCAGTCTCTACGAATGATGAGATCTCGCAGGTGGGTACGATATCTGCTAACGGCGAGAAGGAGATAGGAGACATGCTAGCTGAGGCTGTGGCCAAAGTTGGCAAGGAGGGAGTCATCACAATTGAAGAGGCGAAGTCGTTCCAGACGGAGCTCGATGTGGTTGAGGGTATGCAGTTCGACAGGGGATACATTTCACCTTACTTCGTAACTAATTCCGAGAAGATGATAGCCGAGCTTGATAACCCGTACATTCTCATCCATGAGAAAAAGTTATCCGGATTGCAACCACTCGTACCAGTGTTGGAAGCGGTAGTACAGACTGGAAGGCCTCTCTTGATAGTTGCAGAAGATATAGAGGGTGAGGCACTTGCTACACTTGTGGTAAACAAGCTAAGAGGAGGGCTCAAGGTCGCTGCAGTGAAAGCACCAGGATTTGGTGATAGAAGGAAGGCAATGCTGGAGGATATCGCTGTACTAACGCACGGCACTGTAATTTCAGAAGACGTCGGCATTAAGCTGGAGAACGTTAATATCACAATGCTAGGCTCAGCGAAGAAGATTACGATTACCAAGGATGACACAACCATCATTGAAGGTGCTGGACAAAAATCGGACATCGAAGGTAGGTGTAATCAGATCAAGGCGCAGATTGAAGACTCGACATCGGAGTACGATATCGAGAAGCTTAAGGAGAGGCTGGCGAAACTAGCTGGCGGAGTCGCTGTCATCAGAGTAGGTGGCGCCACAGAGGTTGAGGTCAAGGAAAAGAAAGATAGGGTTGACGATGCAATGCATGCGACGAAGGCCGCTATTGAAGAGGGAGTGGTTCCAGGCGGAGGAGTTGCATTGCTCAGAGCCATCGAAAACCTCAGCTCAGTTAAGTACCAGAATGAGGATCAGAAGATCGGTATCAACATCATTAGGAACGCACTCCTAGCTCCTGCACGCCAGATCGCATACAACGCCGGAATGGACGGCTCAGTTGTTGCTCATAAGATCATGGAGAATAAGGACTTTAATTTCGGATACGATGCCGTAACTGACGAGTATAAGGATATGATGAAGGCAGGGATCATAGATCCAACCAAGGTAGTAAGAACGGCCTTACAGGATGCTGCATCGATATGCGGTCTCCTGTTGACGACAGAGTGTATCGTCGTCGATAAGCCAGAACCAAAGCCGCAACCAGAGGTGCCGAACCCAGGTATGGGCGGAATGTACTAGGAGTACTACTGTATATCCTAGGGGGAGTAGTGGCTCCCCCTAGGATTAGATTAACTATGATACTTGATAACATCGCTAATCCTGCAGCTCTAAAAAACCTGACTCCACAAGAGCTCCAAGATCTCTGTACTGAGCTCAGATCAGAGATCGTAAACATCACAGCTAAGAATGGTGGGCACCTTGGGGCCAACCTAGGAATCATCGAGATCATCGTAGCAGCCCACTACGTATTCAACTGTGGGGAGGACAAATTTATATTCGATGTTGGGCATCAGGCATACGCTCATAAGCTACTCACTGGACGTAGAGGAATCATGGAGAATCTACGGAGCGCTGACGGAGCCTCTGGGTTTCCGGATCCGAGTGAGAGTCAGTATGATCACTTCATCGCTGGCCATGCATCCACATCACTAAGCGCCGCTCTAGGGATTGCTAAGGCCAGAGATCTGAGTAGCTCCAAGTTTAGTGTTGTGTCGTTTCTGGGGGATGGTTCCTTAAGCGGCGGGATGATATATGAGGCCATGAACAACATTGGAAACATTGGCAATTTCGTTGTCATACTGAACGACAACAAGATGTCGATCTCAGAGTCTGTAGGGGCGATGCGACGGTACCTCTCGAAGCTGCTGTCATCTAAAGGAAGCCTGGTGATTAGGAAGCAGATCAGTAGACTGCTTGATACGTTTCCACCAAGGACAGCTCGTGTGATTGAACGTATGATCAAACACATCGTTTCTGCCTTGGGTGTAGGCAACATATTCGAGGAGTTTGGCTTTCACTATATAGGCCAGATTAATGGGCATGATCTAGA
>JAITIT010000056.1 GCA_031279295.1 Holosporales bacterium
CCACTTGCCCACATGAAGGTGACATCCCCATTCGGGATGAGACGTAACCCTAAGAACGGACACATCAAGCTTCATACTGGAGTGGATCTATCTGCAGTAGTAGGCACACCAGTGCGCGCAGCGGCAAGCGGCGTAATAATGGTCGCAACATACTGCGCTGGATATGGTAAGTACGTTAATGTGCGTCATAACAGTATGACCAGTACGGCATACGGACACCTCAGCAGGATCGTGGTAAGAAGCGGGCAGCACGTGTCGAGAGGCCAGATACTGGGATACAGTGGGATGTCAGGATATTGCCGTGGTGCTCATCTCCATTACGAGGTGATACGTAACGGACGGCATGTCAATCCGCTTTCACTCGTTAGGCAGGATCTGCAAAGACTCACTGGTATGGACCTTGCTAAATTCAATCGATTCAAGAAAGAAATTAACTTGCAAGTTGTGGGACTCTCCCCCGTAACTAGCAAAGCAAAATCCTCAGGGAGAGCATGATCATTCTGATGGGCATGGTATAAACTTTCGCTTTGTATCTTTATGCTACATAGACTACACAACCGTAATAAGTAACAAATGTGTTGGCACATCAAAAAACATTGTAGAGCTAGCTATATGGTAGCGGATAGCATAAAGAGATAGACAAGAGACCACCTGGTTTAGCTGGTGAGTAGTTGTTAGTCTCCTCAGAAACTGCGCCTACTGTTACACAGAGGTATCCTTTAGCCCATAGATGTTAGTACTGACTGATAGGTCTATCTTCAAGACATTACGTACCGTTGGTGTGATATGTGGAATCATAATTTGAGGCCACTCCACTATGCAAATAGCACTGGATATTGCTTCCAATAGACCAAGGTCATAGAGCTCTCTTGAGCTATGTACCCTGTATAGATCGACATGCCATATCTGTCCTTTAACGGTATCGTATATCTGTATGATGTTGAACGTCGGGCTTGTCACTCTTTGTGTTTTGTCTATAAGCAACGGCTCTATGAAGAATTTGGAGAATGTGGTTTTTCCGGATCCTAGGTCTCCAAGCAGCATAACGAGCATCGGAACCTCGGCCGCGCTTGCGTGAGATTCCGCGATTGAACGTAGCTCATCCAGTGAGTACCTGAACATCTCAGTACCCAAATAATCGCAACAGTATCACTACATATGATGTAAGTAGGAAACTATCAAGCCTGTCACAGACTCCTCCATGTCCGGGTATGATACTTCCGGAATCTTTTACGTCCAGAAGTCTCTTAGCCTTCGATTCTAGTAGATCTCCCAGGATAGCTGCTAGTGGCATTAAAATTGAGCACAGCAGCACATTGGCTTTGAGATACACGAAGCGCGATGCAAAGACGTATGATATTGCAAATCCAATCGCAAACCCAGATATGGCGCCGGACCATGTCTTGTTCTTACTGATGTTTGGAGCAAGCTTTGGGCCGCCGAACAGCCTCCCTCCAAAGTACGCAGCTACATCGCACGCTGAGACTACCGCAACACACCACATTACATCGTGCATGAAGTTGCTCTTGTGGTGCCCAGCTACGTGGAGCCAGTATAACATCGGGATCGCGATGTACGCTATTCCAGTAAGCGGCAAGAGCGGGTGAGAGTTGGTGCCACGTGGTGGCTCAGTAAGCCCCGTGCTGGAGGCAGATTTGGTGTTCATAGTAACCCACTCGCAGAGCATCATCCACATGAGTATCGTTATTAGGAGCTGCATCCAATGCCTCCCAAGCACGGACATTATGACGATGATAGTTACCATACATACGGCACTAGCGACTCTCTTACCGACTTCACCTGCCATACGTTCTCTCCCTCTTTGCAAACTCGCACATTGCTCTGTCCAGTTCAGCCTCATCAAAATCAGGCCACAGCACATCTGAAAAATAGAGTTCGCTGTAGGATGCCTGCCACAGTAAGAAATTACTCAATCTGTGTTTGTTGCCGGTTCGTACGATGAGCTGTGGATCTGGAACCCCTGCCGTATCGAGGTTCGCCGAAATATTCTCCTCTGTAAAGTCAATCCCGATCCTCGTCATCTTCCGTGCGGTCCTCACAATTTCATCCCTTCCACCGTAACTCACCGCTAACTGTACCAGCATGTTATGATTGTCTTTACTCCTCTCTTCGTATTCATCCATGATTCTCCGAAGCTCAGGTGACAGCCTTGATTTATCGCCTACCATCCTGATCCTTGCACCCACGTCTAGGACCCTCTGCACGAATTCGCCATCCGTAAAGAATTCCATCATGAGCCCCATGAAGTCAAATATCCACGTCTCGGGCCTCTCCCAATTCTCTGAAGAGAATGCGTAGAATGTTAGGTACTTTATGCGTCGTACATTAGCCGCGATGACGATATTTGAGGCAACCTCCATTCCTGCCCTGTACCCGCTCATCGGCGGCATATCTCTCCCGACAGCCCACGTAGCATTGCCATCCATTATAAATCCTATATGATTCAAATCACTGCCAGACACCTGTCCTCCTCAGTCACTTCGTGAATAAAGTCTATGTGGGTTGCGCCTTGCTGTCCGCGATCTTTATGAAGGACACCACTCTCTTAACACCGGATATTTGTTTAATTGTTGCGAGCACGATTGAGCGTTCTTGTACTGTCTGGGCGATGCCTGCAACGTACACCACACTGTCAGCTGTCTTGATCTTGTAGTTCACAGACCTCACGTCCTTTGTAACTGTAAGTGTTGTCTTGCACTTAGTCGTTATCCATCCATCCTTCGTAATTTGTCCAGGCGTTAGCTCGTCACCGTACCTCAGGTAGTTGCGCACTCCTTTTACTCCCTTAACCGCCCACGTCTCTTTCTCTGCTATCATAACCCAATCCTGGTTAGACACAACTCCGGTCAGCAGAACGATTCCATCGCTTGCAACTGCTGATACCTCGCTGAAGAGTTTGCGGTTAGCTTTGTACAGTCTGCTCTTAACAAGAGTATCCAGCTTTGCATCCGTAATAGTCTCCCCCACGCCCTTGTCTCTTACAGCTATATAACCGCCGCCGGCCATTCCACCACCTATGAGAACTGGAACACACCCAGTCGTAATATAAACTGCTGCTACGGTCGCGATGGCTACCCTAGCAGCAGAAGTCCTGAATAGGAAACGCATTGTCAATATGTTCAAATCGGCCAACCGTGTCGAAACATATCACATCCACACGGTAATTTTCAAATGGTTCCTCTCTCTCGGATATGACTGCTAGCATCGCATTCGATATTCTCCTCTGTTGTTTTTGAGTGATACACGATCTCGCGGAATCCAGTGACTTTCTCTGCTTCACCTCCACCGCTATGAGATCATCACCCCTCTTTGCCAGGATATCTATCTCGCCGTATTTTGTTCTAATCCTTCTATCAATGATTCTGTAACCATCGGCCTCAAGTTTCTTTCTCGCACAAGACTCTGCGGAGATTCCTTTCTCGTATGTTGACATTCTCCAGGCATCACCGATCGACACACCTTTGAACTTCCAGGCCGGTTTACCGGAGGTAACTGGAAGGCGGCTCTGATCAGGCCTAGTTGAGAGCGATCCCCGCATAGCAGCCAACATGCGGGATCTCTTAGATTGGTGAAGCTGTGGTTGATACAGAGGCTGTGCACTCGACCAAGTTTTTGACTGATCTTGCGCTACAACCGAACTCTGCATAAACCACCCACTCACCAATCAATTATATCCTACCACACCATTACATCTTTTTCAAGATCGTATTAGCCCTATCTACAACCCTTTTCGGGAATCCAGCCAATAATGCTGCGTTTAGCCCATACGATTTATCTGCGAATCCATCCTCTATTCTATGGAGGAACACGATCTCATTCTGCCATTCTTCGACTTTAACCATAAGGAACCTGATGCTCGGGATATCGTCTTTGACATTTACGAGCTCGTGGTAGTGGGTTGCGAAAAGGGTTCTAGAGCCGATATTGTGGGCAATCTCCTCGATGACGGCCCACGCGATTGCGAGACCATCGTACGTAGACGTACCACGGCCTATCTCATCCAGTACAATAAAGGAGTCAGCTGTTGCTTGTTGCAGGATCGTAGCAGTCTCAACCATCTCAACCATGAAGGTGGAACGTCCCGCAGCTATATCGTCTGACGCTCCGACTCTGCTGAATATCCTATCTGTCACTCCGATCTCTGCATAATCAGCTGGCACGAATGACCCGATCTGAGTCATGATTATGATGATCGCATTCTGACGGAGGAATGTACTCTTCCCTCCCATGTTGGGGCCTGTTAGTATTGTCACATTCCTACCTTCGCCCATCTCACAATCATTCGCAACGAACTTCACCCCGTTGATTCTAAGATTGTTCTCCACAACCGGATGTCTTCCATTACGTATATGCAGGACACGCTCTGTCGTAAGTTTTGGTTTGACATAGTTGTTCTCAATGGCGAGGTACGCAAACGATGATATAAGATCAAGGAACGATATGTGATTCGCGACCTTCCTTATTGCTGTTTGCTCGCTTGTCACGAGCTTCACCATATCTTCAAAGATAGCAAGTTCCCTCCTCTTCATATTCGACTCGGCGGAGTATATTTTATTGGCGGTCTTAACGAGCTCATCCGAGGTATACCTCATGCACGTCGCTAGCGACTGCCTGTGCACGAACCTATACGGCATCTTGGATGCGAAGTTTAGAGAGATCTCCACGAAGTATCCCAGTGTTGAATTCTTCTTGATCTTGAGTGACTGGATGCCGGTCTCATTGACGTAAGTCCTCTGCATATCATAGATGATGAGATCGCCATTCTTGATCATGTGGATGTACTCATCCAGCTCACTATCATATCCCTCCCTTATGAATCCACGATCCCTCGTGAGAACGGGGGGGTTGTCTGTAAGTGCGCTGTTTAGAGTTCTGATAATTTTTTCAGCACCGCTGAATGAGAGCTCAATGGCCTTCATCTGCTGGAATTGCGCTATGTGTTCGGCAACCTCTGATGCCTTACGTAGAGCTACAGAAATACACCTAAGATCCCTTGGACCAGCCTTATTCATCAACGTCCTCGAGAGAGATCTTTCGATATCTGGAAGCCCAGATAGAATGCTTCTAACCTGTTCAAGTACATCCTGATTCCCAACAAAGAACTCCACGTAATCAAGACGTACATTAATTTGCGAGACATCATTCAGAGGCTCCATGAGCCAGCGCGATAGCATCCTAGCTCCCTGTGCTGTCATTGTTTTGTCGATGTGATATAGCAGAGTAGATCGTCTATCACTACTGTTAGAATGTGATAGCTCAAGGCTCTTCCTAGTAAAGCTATCGAGGTACATATGTTTGGAGCTGCCGATATATTTCGGAAATGCCAGGCATGTAATGCCTTGCGACCTGTACACATCCGATATATATTCTGCAACCTCAGATGCAGCCTCGATGCACTGCTTGGATAAGTTTCCAAACGCATCTATGCACTGGAGACCAAAGAATCTGGCCAGCCTACTTGCCGCGGTCCCACTCATAAACCGAGAGCTCGGAATTGCACGCACGATCGATCTGTATTTATCTAGACTGTCAAGGATATGTTTTCTCGATAGAAGGCAATCTGGACAGACTATCTCGGAAGGGGCAACCTTGGACAACACAGATGTAAGCTCTGTTGTCGATGCTTCCTCAACGAAGAACAATCCCGTTGATACATCAGCATATGCCACACCAAGTTTCCCGTCTACCTCATCTGAAATAGCCAGGAGGAAGTTGTTACCAGTTTCGGTGAGCATGGACTGTTCAGTCAGAGTACCCTGCGTCATTATCCTAGTAACTCTGCGCTCGACGGTAGCCTTACCTCCACCCCTCTTCTTGGCCTCCTCGGGAGTTTCCATCTGTTCACAGATGGCTACAGTATGCCCGTTCTTGATGAGCTTCATCAGGTACATTTCAGATGCATGCCACGGCACACCACACATTGGAGTATCCTGTCTCTTCGTCAGCACCAATCCAAGCTCCTTGGATGCTACTATTGCGTCGTCTCCGAACAGCTCATAGAAATCCCCAAGCCTATAGAACACGAGTGAGTTAGGATGTTCCTCCTTAACAGCTCTGTACTGCTGCATCATTGGAGTTAGGGACGGGGAGCTATCCGTCGTTGTCATTGTTGAGAGAAAAATCTTCTGTGACGACTCCGAATGTAGATGTCAGATATTCTATAAACTCTTGGATCACGAACTCAGATGTTGAGGCTGATGACGTCATAGCCATCGTATTAACTCCAGTCAGGATGCTACTGTCGAACTCATTCTTGGAATCCACGAGGACGGCGTTACCAGCTCCGGAAGATAGCGCAATCTCATAGAGTCTCCTAGCATTTGATGAGTGTGCAGACCCGATTACAACTACAAGATCCATTGACCCAGCAATTTTTCTCACTACATCTTGCCGCTCTCTCGTGGCACGACATACGTTATCTGGAGAGAGAGACTCTACGTGCGGAATTTTTTCTTTTAGCTTTTCGATTATCATCTTGACATGCGCCCAGTCCAACGTTGTCTGGGTGAAGTAGGTAACTGCAACTCCATCGAAGTCTGGCAGTAACTCAACATCGGTTTCATTCGACACAACGAACACGTTAGAGGATTTATCGGCACACCCAATAAGTGCTATCACCTCTGCATGCGCTCTATCTCCTATGATGATAAGTTTCTTCCCGAGATTGGTTTCCTTCACCGCGTCGCACTGCACAGCCTTAATCACTGGACACGTACCATCAATAATTGTCAACCCCTTCTCTTCAGCCTTCGCCACGATACGAGGCGCTACACCATGCGATGAAAACATCACAACCGCATTGTCCGGTATCTCGTCGATTGACGCTACTTTTACGACACCACATTTCCACAGGTCGTTCATAAACATCCTATTGTGTATGACGTCCTCGATAATGTAGAACCCACCATACAGCTTGCAGACCTGCTCAGCCATGCTCACCGCTCTCTTCACACCGGAGCAAAACCAATGCGGCGACAGTATGTAGCATTTGATAGGCATATGAAAAATAGCTACCATGAACTATGATGTACACTCCACACAGCATTATATCATCAGTTGGACGACGATCACCATCCAAGAAATATGCCAATACTAAAACAGATCACTTGAACAAACATCGTTGGAATTGGAGCCTATGATCAAGAGGTCTATGCAGGCATAGTGTGTTACCTACATAGAAGGATGAAGATAGGAAGATGAGAGAATCTCTCCTGAGAGATCACATTAGAACTGCATAAACATCGTACATATTTTTCCCAATTATCATCCACCTGTAACTAAGATCATTTCGTCATATCGAACATTTGGTGCGTTGCAGCGATACAAAGGGATTCAGTTGACTTTTCTAGGAAAAGACAAACCACCTGTTTTAGTCTGTGAGTCGTTGTTGCAAAAATACGGTTGACTGCTATTGTAAGCACCGCACACATGAAGGTATACTTCCAGCACTGACTATCCTAAAACGTACAGCATGGGTTCCAGTAGTGCAGAGAGGGAGAGGACTCTCATTATCTATCGTAAGTTGGTATTAGCTCGTGTGTTTGAGGAGAAGGTATCAGAGCTGTATCGGCAAGGATACGTGTATGGCTTTTGTCACCTGTACACAGGGCAGGAAGCCGTGATAGTCGGCCTCTCTGAAAATATGAAGCAGACCGACAGTGTGATCACTGGGTACCGCGATCATGTACATATGCTTCTTCGTGGAGTCTCACCAGAAGAAGTAATGGCTGAGCTTTGTGGAAAGGCCACTGGTTGCTCAAAGGGCAAAGGTGGATCCATGCACATGTATAGCAAGAGCAAACGTGTTTATGGTGGCAATGGAATTGTGGGGGCTCAGGTCCCAATTGGAGCCGGTCTTGCGTTTGCCCACAAATACAGAAATGATGGAGGCGTGTCATTTACGTTCTTTGGGGACGGAGCAGCAAATCAAGGTCAGGTGTACGAAACATTCAACATGGCATCACTGTGGAAGCTACCAATCATTTTTGTGTTGGAGAATAACCACTACGGATTGGGTACGTCCGTCAAGAGAGCCGCTGCTGGTGGAGTATTGATAAACAGGGGTGATCCTTTCGGAATCAGAACAATCTTAATGGACGGGATGGATGTCTTCGAAGTACGCGATAAATCCAAAGCTGCGATTGAGGATGTTAGGAACGGCGGAAACCCTGTGATTTTCCACATGGACACATACAGGTACAAAGGTCACTCAATGTCCGACCCAGCACCGTATAGAACCCGTGACGAGGTGGAGACCGTGAAAAAAACCAGAGATCCTATAGCTCGTGTTAAACACCTACTCATAGAAGAGCTAGGTGCTGATGAACATGAGATCAACTCTGTCATAGCTGAGGTTACTACCATCGTTGATAAAGCAGCCAAGTTCGCAGTAGACTCACCTCCCCCAGCAGATAGCGCATTGGGAATGGATGTTACGTTATGAGCGGCTTGCTATATAGATCAGCTATCAAAGATGCGATTGCTGAAGAGATGCGTAGAGACAAGGATGTTTTTCTGATGGGTGAGGAGGTCGGACTCTACAATGGAGCATACAAAGCTAGCCAAGGACTCCTCAGTGAGTTCGGGAATGACAGGATCATCGATACCCCTATAACAGAGTACGGATTCTCCGGGATATGCGTCGGAGCAGCATTCGCTGGCCTTAAGCCCATTGTCGAATTCATGACATTCAATTTCGCGATGCAGGCAATTGACCATATAGTAAACTCCGCAGCGAAAACCCTCTATATGTCAGGAGGAGAAATTAACTGCCCGATCGTTTTCAGGGGACCGAATGGAGCCCCTAGGAATGTTGCTGCCCAACATTTACAGTGCTTTGCAAGCTGGTACGCCCATTGCCCTGGCCTTAAGGTTATATCACCTTAGCCCTCATTCGAAGCAAAGGCATTATTGAAGGCTGCGATCCGCGACGACAACCCTGTTATTTTCCTGGAGCACGAAAGCCTTTATGGAAAGACATTCGATACAACGCAATCTGATACAGCGGACGTATTGCTCCCGCTAGATAAAGCAATCGTTATGAGGGAAGGAATTGATATTACAATCACGGCATTCTCAATAACGGTAGACCACGCTCTTCGTGCAGCAGACGTTCTGCATGATCAGTACGGTATCTCAGCTGAGGTCATCAATTTGATAAGCCTCAGGCCTATCGATGTAAACACAGTCGTGAACTCAATCAGGAAGACAAGCAGGATCCTGAACATAGAGGAAGGATGGGGAACATGTGGAATCGGAGCTGAGATAGCTACGCTTGCAGTCGAGTACGCCTTCGACTACCTTGATTGCGAACCCACTAGAATATCGACAGCAGACGTTCCGATGCCATACGCAAAGAATCTAGAGGAACTAGCCCTCCCAAGCCAGTTGAAGATTATCGAGACTGTGAAGTCAATGTGTAACATATGAATTGGACATCTCATTATTATCCACTTGTGTCTAAGATTATTTCGTCATACCGAACCTTATGATGAGTTGTAACAATCAAAAGGAGTTCATAGGCTAAATCGGTTAGAGCTTCTGAATGATAAATTCGGTTGATGAATGTTCTATTGTCCTGGCTTGAGTTATCTGTTTTTCACATTTATCCTGTGATGACAAGATAGTTAAAAGCAACATTGTGCCTCAAATATGTAGGATTAAAAATCTCCAACATTCATACTTTTTCCGTAAAGCATGCAGTCATATTACCGCCAACTCCACATAGGAATGAATCTTTGTGCAACCTCTTAGTCCCAGTCAATAATAGCCCATAGTTGCCTTCGTCCTTGGTTTCAAGATAGAAATGTAACTTCACATTTGTGCCGTATGGTACGTACATTCGCACTATCTCCTTCATCTTCTCGAGTGAGGAAAACTGTTGATCTCTCCGCGATTGCTTTTGTAAAAATTTTACGTAGGTCCGAAAATCGAGTGGGCCAATCTCCACATCTATCCCTTTGATTTGATCCCACGTCTTACTTCCAAGCAAGCAATCCTCTCCAAGAGAGTTGTATATACATTTCCTTACACCAATGGCTGACTGCTGCGATCTATCGATTTCTACAAACTCGCCGGCGAATTGCTTGACTTTCACCGGTACATTAAAGAAATCAGATAGCAAAATCCTCATGCCTTCACATGTTCTAGTTCTCTGCCAAAACAAATTTTGGCTGGCAATTCTGAACTGGAACGGGATTGCCGGAATGGTACCGCTGCTATTGTAATCTCTGCATTCGAACCCGAACCCCGCGAGGCTAGATACAATCTTGCCGATGACTGATTCTTCACTCGGGCAGGAGAGTGATTGAACGTGATGACGTTTCAAGAATAGGTAATGTAAGTTCAGGAGTTTGTGGTTAAAGATATCTAAGAAGTCTGTGACAGCCTTCTTAGATGTGCTGTTGTGTAACCAAAACTCCTGTACGTAGCAATCCGGCAGAGTACCATCAATTCCGGCTATGCCATATAGGTTGGTATATATCTCGGCAACCTTCTCACTTAGGCCGTCTACCGTAGAAACATCCGTGAACCTGGATGTAAAATTCACGTTAGCCTTGATATGAACGTACCTCAATCCACATACGGCGGATGCAATATCCACAGCCTTAACAAACGCAAACTTCTCAGCCGAGAACGTCAACATATCATAAAGGGATTTTTCTGAATCTTTGCTCGATGTAGGCACCAAGCCTAGAACCATCACTGGATTATCATTACCGCAAACAGTAGCCAAGAAAACTCAGCATTCACACAAAACCGAGATTGGTTGCGGGGGCTGGATTTGAACCAACGGCCTTCAGGTTATGAGCCTGACGAGCTACCAAGCTGCTCTACCCCGCTGCATATAGCACTTGTTGAGTGTACCATTACTCAGTCATTGAGTCAAGCACATTCGTATAGTGGCATTAACAACAGAAGGTATGCCATAATGCCCCCCTTAGCTATTGCCACCTTGTTTGTTGATTGCCCCCTTGCTGTAACGGCATATGTCATAGTGTTCCCGCTGGTTATCAAAGCTGCAGATGAGAATGAGGGACATTATGCTCAGTCCTCAGTTTTCGCGGACTGCTCCATACTTGATATGCAACGCCCTGTAGATCTCCGCTCGGCAGTGTTCGATGATGCTCTACTCCTTCCTCTGGAGATCCCTTGAAGGTCCTAGAGTATCTCTAGGAAACTCTAGATACTCTATAATCACGCCATCTCGTGACTACAGCCTCTTTTGCAGAGGCAACCGTATTTCCTCTCACAATCACCAATATGGGCTAAGAGTGTCGTGGATAACTTTTCACGTTACCCACTCATTCTTTTGCTCATAACAACCACATCCATGTAGATCAATGAGTCTCCTCTCTCTCATAAAATGCCTCACCCTGAAGCTCGGGATCTCCAGGAACCCGATGTGACTCTGCCATGGGTTACTCTTCATTAGAGTAACGGGAGAGGTTAGTTTTGATTTGGGGTTCTTACCCATGTTGGTCCTGGTTTGTCCGGCAGGGTTCTTTTCACTACAACGGGGGGACTTTGTGCCCGCTTGTTTTTGTCCGCT
>JAITIT010000075.1 GCA_031279295.1 Holosporales bacterium
CTCTCATATCCGAGTCCTATGCTCCACCAACTGTACGGCTACCGATGATTCATAGGGTTCTGACTATAGCCATATCACGTGCCACCACTTTTAATTGTGGTTGGTGGAAAATATATGAGTTTTAGCGAAGCCGATGATTGATGTACAATGGTGTAACATGTGCCATTTATACTTTGTTAGTGTTATCATGGAAAGTTCTCAGTTACCCGGAATTACCTCTGATGTGATTGGCGGCGTAGCGAATCCAGATGTAGCGGCCAGTGTTGCTTCGACGCCAGTAATTCAGGAATCATCGGTCTTCTCGATGTTCTGGAATGCTGGACTCATCATCAAGTGCGTAGTCATATTGTTAATCGTGTCGTCTGTTTGGTCTTGGACTATCATCATAGGAAAGCATATGAAGATGAAGAAGCTGGCGGCTGACGCTGATTACTTCGAAGACAACTTCTGGTCTGGCACACCATTGGAGTCTATGTACCAAGAGCTCAAGGACGCCGTATTTGATCCAATGTCGAATATTTTCTGCGCTGCTATGGCAGAGTGGAAAAGCTTCGCTGGCAAGAACGCAAAGGACTTTGAGAACGTCAGGACCATGGAACGGAGAGTTGATAGAGCGATGCAAATAGCCATTCGGAAGGAAGTGGATGAACTTGAGAAGCACATGGGCTTCCTATCATCCCTCGGTACGAACGGAGTTATCATGGGGCTATTCGGCACAGTGCTTGGAATCCTGAATGGCCTTAAGGCTATAGCAGTTCAGCAAAGCGCAACACTCGCAACTGTTGCTCCTGTCATATCGGAGGCGCTATTCACTACGGCAATAGGCATAGTAGCTGCCATTCCCGCCGCCGTGGCTTATAATAAACTCATGAACGACATCAACAGGTATGTCAACAGACTGGAGACCTTCGCCGAGGAGTTTAATTCAGTGATATCGAGGCAGTACGATGAACAGTAGACGCCGCAGGGTAGAACACCACAACACCTACATCAACATAGCTCCACTCGTCGAGGTCATGCTGGTGCTGATCATAATTTTCATGATTACGGCACCGATGCTGAACGTTGGGATTCGAGTCGATCTGCCGAAAACTAAGGCAGCTACACTCGATGATTCGCAGTCCAAACCTGTCATTGTGTCTGTTGATAAGAGCTCAAACATTTACGTTGATGACACAAGCACAACAGTTGAAGGACTGAAACACGAACTTCCTGCCATGCTCCGGGAACGGAAGAGTAACATAGTATACGTGAGGGGAGATAAGGATCTGCCGTACGGAGAGATCATGAGAATCATGGGAGCCATCTCATCACTTGGAGTGTGCAAGGTATCACTAGTAGCAGAAGCTGCAACAATGAACGATGACAAAACCGAAAAGCGTGCAGAACACACCTCACCAAGTTCTCCTGTTACCACATCACCGCAATCTCAGCAACCGAGACAGCCGCGCAAAGCTATCAAGCGTAGCGCCAAGAAGGATACGAAGAGGGGATAATGCGCAACGCCCCGCTCATAATATCACTGCTGATTCATGGGCTTATCATAGCACTGGCATATGTTAACTTCGGTGATATGCTCTCCACGAAGATAAAAGATTCTGGACACGCTGTCTTCGACTTCGTAGAGATTGGATCCAAGAGCAAGGCTCCCGTTCTCTCAAGTACCAACAGCAGGGTTAGCAAGACGCGCTCCCAATCCTCAGAGAAAGATGAGACATTCGTCAACAATATGGAAGATGCGCCAAAGGCACAGGAACAGACAAAGCAGGAGGGTAAGAAGGACAATACACCTCCAGATAAAGATCAGAGGGACGACAAAGCCGTAGCCCTCGACAAACCCAAGAAGCCCCAGCAGAAACCGAAGCTGGAAGCTGAGCAGAAACCCAGCAAGAAGCCAGATAAGAAGACTGGCAAGAGTAAGTCATCTAAGGCAAACGATAAGGCAGTTGTTAATCTACAGCCTAAGAAGAAACTCAGGAACCACGACCAGAAGGCTGCTAAGAAGTCTCTGGATAGCCTGCTAGAAGGAGCAATGGCAGATGACGCTCATGAGAACGCCGGTCTCAATGCTGAGGAAGTTGGAGAAGCACTGACAGCTACACAGATCGACTTAATTCGCCAGACGATTCGAAAATGCTGGCACTTCCCAGCAGGACTGAAGAACGCGGAGGATCTGGTTGTCGACGTTGAGATGGAGCTAGCCCCCGATGGCAAGATAACAAAAGCTGTCGTCGTCGACAAAAAAAGAATGGACAGGGATCCTGATTTTAAGATCGCAGCCGAGAGTGCTGTGAGAGCTGTGATGGATGACAAGTGCAATAATCTCACCCTTCCGAAGGAGAAGTACGATGAGTGGAAGAACATAACGCTGAGCTTCAATCCTAAAGATATGCTCATGGCCTGGTAGCAAATGCTTGTTACAGTAGTCACGATTTTCCCAGAAATGTTTCCTGGACCACTATCACACAGCCTCTGCGGCAAGAGCCTTGGGAAACTGTGGCATTTGAGGACCGTCAATATCAGGGACTTTGCGGAAGACAAACACCATACGGTTGATGATTCCCCGTATGGAGGTGGAGCTGGTATGGTCATGAAGCCAGACGTCGTGCACCGTGCACTGACCGATGCGCTGTCGCAGTACGATGGCACTCCCAAGATTTTGTTCATGACTCCCAGCGGGAGTGTATTCGCGAATAAGGTAGCACTGGAGATAATGGAGAGACCACACAATGGAATGATCATCCTGTGTGGACGTTACGAAGGGATAGACCAGAGGGTTATCGATCATTGGAAAGAAGCCCACGGTATGCTGGAGATCAGCATAGGAGATTACGTATTGTTCGGCGGTGAGATCCCAGCTATGGTTGTGATGGATTCGTGCCTGCGCTTCATGGATGGCATCATGCATAATAACGAGTCCACGAGGAACGAAAGTTTCGCGATTGATCTACTCGAGCATCCGCAGTATACTAAACCAGCAGTTTGGAATGGTATTGAGGTACCATCTGTCCTGTTATCTGGGAACCACAAGGCAATCGATGAGTGGCAGCTGGAGCAGGCAAAATGCGTGACACGTAGCGTTCGGCCAGATTTGTGGCTGAAGTATAGTGAGGAACGTATAGATGGTATCGATATGAAAGGGTTAGGCCGGCGCACATGAATTTGATAGAGCGAATTGATAGAGAGAATATTGATCGATTGACAGCTGATCGGCCAATCAAGAAGTTTAGACCTGGTGACTCAGTGAAGGTCATGGTGAAGGTTAGAGATGGTGCAAAAGAGAGGATACAGTCATTTGAAGGAGTCGTAATTGCAAGGCAGAACCGCGGCATGGGCTCATCGTTCAAGGTTAGGAAAATCACAAATGGTGAGGGTGTTGAGAGGCTATTCCATATGTACTCACCGAACATTAACGTCGAAGTTACGAGACATGGACGGGTACGTAGGGCGAAGCTCTACTACCTAAGAGGAAGGACTGGCAAGAGCGCCAGAATCGCCGAGCGGAAGCGCCTCACAGAAGAGTAAGAGATACGATACTCGGAGGTACATCTTCCAGTTTGTAATTGCTTATGCGTATGCGCTTCTTCCTGGACTTCTCTCCACTTACTATCGAGACGTTTGATTTGGCAGTTTTGAATTGCTCGGCTATAAGTTTGATGAGGGCGATGTTGGCCTGGTTGTCTGTTGGCTTCGCATGAACAGAGATTTTGAATATGACATTGTGGATTCTTTGATGCTGCTGTGGCTCCGCTAGGAGCGGCATCTGTTTGTTTTCGATGACAGGCTCTTGTATAGCTTCTCGTTTCGCACCAGGAGTAAGGTGAACATAGAACTCTATGCCGTTGCCATCACTAGTAAACGCTGTCCTTATCACTTGCTAAGCACCTCCTTGACCTTACCAGCAAGCCCCTGCAATGTGAACGGTTTCTGGAGGAAGTGGATCATTGGATTCTTCCCAACATCCTTCCGGAATGTATCCTCTGAGTACCCTGAGATAAAGATCGTCTTTACGTTCTTCCCCATATCCTTGATGGCTCTACACAGGGTCGGACCGTCCATCTTCGGCATCACCACGTCAGTTACCAGAAGATCAAAATCGCTGGATTGTGCAATCTTGATAGCCTCGTCTCCGCTCGACGCTTCTAAAACTTTGTACCCCTTCTCACGCAAGGTCCTCGCGGAGAACATCCTTACAGAGTCCTCATCTTCAACTATCAGGACAGTCTCGGACCCACTCAAATCCCTTGGGATAATAGACGCGCTTCCAGTATGGATTTGCTCATCGCCCATATACCTTGGGATGTATATCTTGAAATTTGCTCCTTTTCCTACTTCACTCTCTACGGCTATAAACCCGCCTGTTTGGTTGATTATCCCGTAGACGGTGGATAACCCAAGGCCAGTTCCTGCTCCGAGCTTCTTTTGTGAATCGCCTCCACTCCTCGAGAAGAATGGCTCAAAGATATCCTCCACCATCTCTGTGGCAATTCCACAACCAGTATCGATGACTTCGATCAATACGTAATCTCCAGGTGATGCAGTATCATAGACACACTTGAAGTTCTTATCAGCGAAATGGTTCCTCGTCTGGATCGTGAGCTTACCACTGTTCTTCATCGCATCCCTGGCGTTCACAACAAGGTTGATTATCACGTGCTCGAACTGGATGTTATCTAACTTCACGTTCCAGAGATCCCTACCATGGATAACCTGAAACTCCATGCTCGGCCCCAGTAATCTCTTCAGCAGCGATGACAGGTCAATCAGGAGTTCAGTTATAGACACGACCCTTGGCTTCAGCGTCTGTTGTTTGGAAAACGCCAACAGTTGTCTTACTAAATTCGCTGCCCTGGTGGCATTCTGTTTGATTTGGATTACATCGCTGTACGATGGATCCTTCGAGGTATACCTCTGTAGCAGTAGATCGCAGAATCCAATCATTGCAGTTAGCAGGTTGTTGAAATCATGAGCGACACCGCCCGCAAGTTGGCCTATGGCCTGCATCTTCTGGGATTGCACGAGCCGTTGCTCCAGCGCCTTCTGACCAGAGATATCGATGAACTGAATTAGAAGAAGCTTTGGTTTATCAATAACTGGGGGAATAGGATCGATCTGGCTGACGTAGCCCATTGCAGTGATATTATTGCCACCCTGTAGCTTAACCTCTATTGATGAAAACCTCTCAGGAGACTGAGAGGCCTTCCGGATATAGTCCGCTAAGCTATCCTCAGAGTCTCCGCTACTCGCGAACCCTGCGATGCTGGAGCCGTGTCCGATTACCTTACTCTTATCGATGGTAACCTTGTCCTGTATCATCGTTGCAAAGGCAGGGTTCATCGCTTGAATTTCACACTCGGAATTTACTACGACAGATGGTACGTTTGTGCTGACGAAGATACTCTGCAAGAGGAAGCCCTCGGCGTCCTGAGTATTTCTGGGTTCCTGTGCTATGACCTTGTAGATAATCCATGGCTTGTATCCAGAGAGCGCTACGGCCCTCTCCGCCACGGCAGTAAACCTCTTTGAGAATCTGGGTTTAACTGTGACGTAAGCCCTATTTGTTAGCTCTGACACATCGTCAATCCCATCTATAAAATCACCGATCGTAGTGTCCATGATTCTGTCCTTAGTGGAGTTGATCATGTTTGCAAAGGTGGTATTAGCTCCGATGATCTTCCCGGAGTTTCCAAGGTAGAATATTCCAAATGGCAATCTATCGATGAAGTCCTCGAGTCGCTCACAGCGGTGAGCAGTGCGTTCGCCGTCGTCCATGTACTTGGAGATATCGCTCATAGTGACAACGGACACACTTTCGTCGACGAGAGACTCCTCGGCCTCGACGATATCATTCATTGCAACCCACCGCTTAAATTGATTTTGGAGACCAGAGCCGGATCCGGAAAGCAATGCACTTGTCGGTCTCCTTGCCTCAAAGAGTCTGCAAAAATTCTTGAACTCAACGGACGCAGTAACACTGCCAAGGACATCTTGTAGGAACTCCTTTTTAGTCGTGTACATGTTTGGGTGCGTCGTGTAAATGACATTCCATGCCTCATTGAACGCGATAATCCGGTGCGTCTTAGCGAGCGATCTCGATACGATCCTCACTACGTCTAAATAGTACTCCGCTGCATTTAGCTCCCTACGCATCTTGCGGTACATCATTACTGACCCCAGTAGGAGAGCAATGATGACTGTTATGAGCAGGATGTAAAATTTATATGGCTCGCAGCTGGAACCAAGCTCAGAGATAGTCTGTGAAAATGAGTCGATAACCTTCCACACATTACCCCGCGATCTTGAAGGATCAGCATCTGCTACACCATACACATTCTATAGTCAATCACGGTCGTTTCATATACAAATCGGGGAGGCGACCTTGGGAAGGTGGATACATTGCATGCTAGTTGGCTTGGTGAATGGTTTCATCATTTCTTCTTGAAGACCGTATCGTTCTCGGCGATGGCTGAGACATACAGCGACGTGATATTGCCATACTCATCCTCGATGAAGGTCGCGGTCTCATCCGCATCGAATGCACAGAACATCATATCCTTGCATGGAAACTCAAATGTGTTTTCATTCAGATGGCGTAGGTGAATCTTCCTGATTCCGTTGGTGAGGTACAGCTTCCCATGCTCTGCAGTAACAACCAGGTCCCCGTATAGCTCTGACGAGTACGTACCAACGTAATCACTCAGCTCCCTCATTGGAGCTATATGCCCTTCTGCAAGACTAGCGTGGTATGAAGCTTGCTGCACCTTGTAGTAGCTCTCTCTCTCGATGTCCTTTTGCACCCAATCGATCTTCGAGAAACCGAAACACATATCTAGATACTGGTGAACCATGTACTCCGAGAACAAGGTAACTGAGACTCCACCGAGGTTACACACTACTCCCACGGCAATATCCTCGGTTGGCACCACAGCTAAGAATGAAGCGGCCCCATAGATACCTCCCATATGGAACAACATCTCGCGTCCATTCTTACCGTTATCGAAATACGTGCCCTTGAAGAAGCCAGCACAGTAGTACATGCCTTCCCTCTGGTAGCGTGATTTGACAAACGTGTAGTCGGTATCCTTCAGGTTCTTAACCTCAGCCATGTTAGAGGTCAAGATACGGAATGTTTTCTGCGAGACGATCTGAACACCTCTGTACGTACCTTCACCTGCCAGCATTTCCAACCACTTTGCAAAATCCTGAGATGATAGACTAATACCAGATGTAGCAGGGAACTTGTGGAACATCCCAATCTCTGGGAGTGGAGTAACATCATTTCCGCTCTTAAAGTGCCCAGTGACAACGTCCTTAGACTGATGCGAGAACACACTGCTTACCAGATTGATGGTCGCCTGCCAAATGCCAAGCCTCTGCCTATCATGCTTGAACCTCAATAGCATATACTTGGCATACCCAAGCTTGCTCGACTCAGCTGATAGCCTTATAGCACTCGAGTAATCCATCCCCATCTTGTCGAAGATATATTCCTTAATCAGATCCTCATACTTACGCCCCGTCGCTTTTTCGAGTACCAATCCGATGATTCCGAACACGATGTTCTGATACCCATACCTCTTTCTGAACTCCCCTGGTTTCTGCTTCATGAACCTCAAGGCCCGTATAATTTTGTCGGTATCATATCCAGCCTGTAGTAACGTATCAGCGGAAAAATGCTTCAGTCCAGAGCAGTGGGATATCAGGTCTCGTATCGTAAATTCAGTGGAGAGCTGCTCGTTTGCGATAAAGAAATCTGGAATGTACTGCCTGACCTTATCATCAAGGGATATCACGCTAGCATCTATGAGTGCTCCCACGAGTATGGCTGAAACATTTTTAGTAAGAGACGATACGGGAAATATAGTCGTTTTCGTTATCGGCTTCGGAAGATTGGATGCTGTCGTGGTTTTCCCAAATGCACCGACGTATATGATCTTGCCGTTTCTGGACACTACGAATACAGCTCCTGGGATTTTCAGTTTCGCTAGCCCATCCTCAATAACAGCCTCCATAGCCATAGCCTTTTCTAGGAGTTCCTCATCTGTGAGCTTCGAGCAGCACTCGGTAATGCAGGTGGTGAATAACAACACTAGGGCACCCGCCCTAAAAATTTTTAACATCTCTTCCGTGAAATTAACGAAGTGTTAACCATTAGATGGTACATCTTGAATCAGGTGTATGCAAAATTTTTATGTACAGCGGGGCAATAAATATGTTCGGAGGAGTCAAGATAGTTCTCATAATGAGTCTGACAATACTTACCAGTTGCGTCCTCTTCATCTCGTACAATGAATGCACCAACAGGTACATCATACATGGGAACAGCGATAATACCATTTGGATATTCGACAAAAAAAGCACCACACTGAACAAGTGCGGAGATGATGGTTGCAAGGTTGTAGAGACAAAGTTCCCGAAGGATTCGCCATTAGCCCTGGCCCAGTCCTTCTCCCCAAGCCAAATGTTTGGTAGCGACAAGCCGATGCAGAAGGATGTGAAGACAACAGCCGAAGCGACAAGTGCTAATGCTGGTGCTGATAAGGAAGCTGCTGTAGCCAAGGAGGAAGAGAAGAAGGCTGCTGATAAGCCGAATGATGCACAATTTGCTAGCAAGCCAGCAACAACGACGACTGAGAAGAAAGAGGAGTTCGTGGAGTAGCACGTGTTGTGAAGCTGGAGCTCAGTAACTAGCTATTACGCCACCAGTGTGTGTAGCCTGTTATGTGGTTGTTGATTTCGTAGCGTATCGCCCCGAGTAACACACTAACTTCGTCTATCAAGATGCCTTTGTGAATCCCATTAGACCACAGCTCACTAACCACACCAACACTGCAGCTATGTAGATCAATGCCAAACACAGCGCTTACCAACAACAGGAACTCGAAGTACGTGTATGCTGTTACAACTTCATCACTTGGGAGTTCACATAGGTTTCTAGCGGTATGCACGACGAGGTCGTATAGCCTTTCGTTAGGAACTGCCAGCAACATTAGCCTCTTCAGCAAAAAACAAATCCCTTGGCATACTGAAATATGCACGGCTCCAACAACGTACCCCCAGCTCTTATCTTCCCATATGCACCTCCAGAACCTGATGGACGTCTCATTGCGAGATATGCGCTATATCTCTACACATCGAGAACACTGAAAAACATGTGCCTTTCAGTATCCTAGTTAGCTCCATGCTCTTCTGTGGATATGTCAATCGTTCTGCGCCCGCCAGCGCATGCTTCATCCAGTGTGGCAAGTCCTTCGTCTGACTGCGGATACGCTATATCTATCTAGCCTCTCTGGTTATCTCAGGATCCGCCGCTATGTTGGTTAGGAAGCTTCGCTGGCCGTCGCTTGTCTTCTGCATTGCCCAGCTAAGTAATGCTTTCTGCATAGGGACACGTATCTCTCATTCCCGCCTATGTCGATCTGCTCGCCGTCTCTCAGTATGTTGCCATTCGAATCGAACCTGGCGTTCATCGTTGCTTTCTTACCACAGTGACATATTGTCTTTAACTCGGTGAGTTCGTCAGCCCACAGCAGCAAGTACAGGCTTCCTTCGAATGGTTCTCCTCTGAAATCTGATCTGAGGCCGTACGTTAGCACCGGCACATTTAAGTCGTCGACAACTCTGCATACTTGTGTTACCTGGTCTTTCGTGAGGAATTGTGCTTCGTCTATCATTACACATGCTACCCCCTCGGTCAACCTGTGTATGATGTCTTCGAAAATGTCCAACTCCTTGCTGAATGTCAATGCCTCTTCTGCTAGCCCTACCCTCGATGTGATCTTTGCACTACCAAATCTGTCGTCCAGTACAGAGGTGTACAGCAACGTATCCATCCCGCGCTCTCGGTAGTTGAAGCTGCTCTGTAACAATTTAGTCGTTTTCCCAGCGTTCATTGCAGAGTAGTAAAAGTACAACTTCGCCATGTCTCATGTCCCGTATGCTGTAGCGACTATGATCATAGTAACATTGCGGGTTGCATATCGTCAAGGTACCCCCACGCCTATCACCCTCTCTAATGAAGGGATGTTTGACTAGATTATGCAAACTTAACACAAAATTAACTCATGTTGCATATACTGATCTTGTGCGGTGGGGGTGTATAGCAACTACAAGGATGATTGATGAAGTAGTTGTAGATTGGTTTTGCTTAATAAACTCAAGGAGCGTGGGACCCAAGACATTCTGGGCAATGATGCGGAATTATAAGACCGCGAAGGAATCGCTCAGACACATCACAGATCCGTTCCCAAAAGAGCGTGCGATCAAGATACTAAAATCTATGAACTGCAGCGTCATGCTTGCGAACGAGCCGATCTTCCCAAAGCTGCTAAAGAGATCGTGTTCATGCCCGCCAATGCTATTTTATAAAGGAAACAATGCACTCCTATCGAAACGTAAGATAGCAATCATAGGAGCAAGAAACTCATCTATTACTGGACGGTCCATTGCCAAAAGACTGGCAACAAATCTGGCTGGTGAATTCTCCATAGTATCTGGACTAGCGAGAGGAATCGACACTGCAGTCCACACTGGAATCTTGGAGTCGTCCAGCAACAAGTCTACTATAGCAGTCCTACCATTCGGATTCGATAATGTGTATCCAAGGGAAAACTTGAGGTTATGTAAAGAGCTGTCAAGGAATGCTCTCGTCCTAACTGAAATACCGAATGGACGGCCTGTAGATCAGGGGGCATTCCAGGCAAGAAACCGAATTATTGCACTCCTCTCGGAAGCAATCGTGGTTATAGAGGCAGCGGTAAAATCTGGCACGATGGCTACTGCTAAGATTGCACTTGATGTGGGATGTGAGATTCTGGTAGTGCCAGGATCTCCTGTAGACCCCAGATATTTCGGATCGAACCTACTTATCAAGAATGGGGCCACGTTAATTCAGTCCCACATCGACGTGCTAGAGGCATTGGGACATAACAGAGAGAATGAGCAGCTTGAGATTAAGTATGCTCCACAGCAACCAACATGTACACAGGATGCAAGCTCGGTTTCTTCAAAGATCCTTTCGATGCTCTCTGAAACTCCGATATCCATCGACGAGATAGCAGTTCACACCAACATGTCCGTACGTGCACTATTGTGCGTACTTTCAGAGCTGGAGATCGCAGGGAGTGTAGTCAAGTACTCAACAAACGAAGTGGCACTGTCAGGCAAATTAATCGTATGATACTCAGAAATACCAGCACCAAATCTAGGTGCGAAGGTCACAGGAAACGGGCAAAACATAAGCTCTCTACAATCGGACATAATAGCTTACTGGACTACGAGATAGTGGAATTGATGCTCTTCCTGATCTTCAAACGCAAGGACGTCAAGCAATTGGCCAAGATTCTCATAGAAAGATTCAAGACCATTGATGGCATATTAAATGCAACGAAGCATCAACTACTAGGGGTGGAAGGAGTTGGCCCCAGTACAGTCGATGCCATCAAAATCATTGATAGCGTCGTGAAATCGTCTTTAAAGAGCCGGATCATGAAGCGTGATTCAATCGAGTGCTTTGACGATGTCATCGCGTATTGCAAGGCTAATATGAAACACCTTGTAGCTGAAGAGCTCAGGGTGATCTTCTTGAATGCATCCAACTGTGTGATTGCCGACGAAACCTTGCAAGAGGGCAACATAGAGTCTGTTATTGTGAGCCCCAGGAATATCATAGGGCGCTGCATCGATAACGGAGCGAAGGGAATCATACTTGTACACAACCACCCAAGCGGAGATCCAACTCCATCGGCCAATGATGTTTACACAACCAAGAGGCTAAAGGAAGCAGCAAGGCTACTCGAGGTCGATATCATCGATCACATCATTATTGGTGGAGATAGGTACATTTCATTCAAGTCGCTCAACCTGCTCGGGAGGTAGGAATCACATCTTACATAGTACTACAACTCTCCCCATTTTTGTGTAGATACCTTTACCTTCCACCGCAATCACAGGAACCATCATAACACTGTGAAAACCCACATCTGGCTCCTTGGGACGGACTCGAACCGCCGACCCAGTGGTTAACAGCCACTTGCTCTACCGACTGAGCTACCAAGGACCACCTTGAATTTGTAACACACATCATCACACGGTGCAATGCTAAAAATTGCGCATGCTCACGCACAGAGGCTAGGATGGGTCCAATACCAACCCTAGCTACCCTGTCTATAGATATATTTCAAGTTCTCACTCTGGCAGCTCTATCACGCCATCGATTGCTTCGTCTATCACCGCATGGACATCTAGTCTAGCAGACTCCCGTCCGCCGCGCTCGTATGCGTCGGCTAGTGTGCAGACTACATTCCCTGTCACTGCCCACACCAGCGTCATATCTGCTCCGCGTTCCCTCATTTGGTCCCCGACTTGCTCTGTCAATTGCGTGGTTGTGTCGAATAGCCCAAGCAGCGTATGTGTATCCACTACTTGCTGCGCCCGTTGCACCAGAGCCTGCCCTCTCGTTTGTATCAACTGCGCTGCCTGTGTCTCGGCTGCTCTTCGGTTAGGGTTGTTGTCCACGATCGTTACGACTTCGGCATGTATCATGTTCCATGCCATGGCCGCTACCATTTGCTCGTCGTCCCCGTCTGGGTCCATTCCCAGCTCTATCATGTGTTCCCTGATTCCCCGATTAACTATGTCGATTGCCGCGCTCATTCTCCTGCTTGTTTTGGCGTCTGTGATGTGCCGCTCCAGCTCCACTTGTATACTCGGTATGCTTCTCCCTCGTAGTCCTCCTCGGATGCCCCCGAGTGCTGCTCCGATCCTTTCGACTTGCTCGTCCGTTCCACCGGCGTTGCGATTCCCTGCAATCGTCGGGTTCAGCTGTTCCGCAAAGAAGTTCGTGATTGGGTCCTGCAGCGTGTTTATCGACGCTCTTGCTGCCCACGGACCTACTCCCGGCAGCTGCAGGGCTGCCCAGGTCCTGTCCTCCTGTGCTCCCGTTCGCCACGTACCGTTGCCCGCTCTGTGCATTAGCTCACAGTATACCTCGTTCACCGCCCGCCAGGCCTGTCGCCTCTCTCGCAGTGCTTCCGCTGTTTGTGGCGCTCGAGCTCTGCTGTCTTGTCGCCACGGTGTCCCAGGTTCGACCGCGGTTGTGCGCGTCTGTACTCTTCGTGTTTCGGTGAGTGGGGATCGTCCTTTCCCTGCTCGTGGCGCTCGCGCTGTGCCGCCTTGCTGCCACGGTGCTCCTGTGAACGTGAGCTGCGTCTCCTCGGTTTGTGGTGGCCACTGCTGCGCCTCCGCTGTTTGTAGTGCTCGCGCTGTGCCGCCTTGCTTCCACGGTGTCCCAGGTTCGACCGCGGTTGTGCGCGTCTGCACTCTACGTGTTCCGGTGTGTGGGGATCGTCCTTTCCCTGCTCGTGGCGCTCGAGCGGTGCTGCCCTGCAGCTCCGGTGCACGTGTGGATGTGAGGTGAGACTCCTCGGCTTGCGGTGGCCACT
>JAITIT010000076.1 GCA_031279295.1 Holosporales bacterium
ATAGTGTTAGCCTTACAGTGTTAGAGGAGCTGATAGATGGAGTAGCTAAGCAGGAGACACTTGAGAGGGTGCAGACTACAATAGGTGGGTTAGCTACAGCATCAGCACTGAGTACACTATCATCAGCAGAGAGTACACATAACACAACAACACAAGGGAAGCTAAATACACTACAGACTACAGCAAACACATTAGCTACAGCATCAGCACTGAGTACACTACAGACTACAGCAAATACACTAGCTACAGCATCAGCACTGAGTACACTATCATCAGCAGAGGGGACACATAACACAACAACACAGGGGAAGCTAGATACACTGCAGACTAGGCTAACTGCATTAGAGGATACAGCCACAGGAATTGCAAGGGCAAACATGCTGGACAGCTTAGCAGTAACAATGGCCACAGCAGCGGCAACGGCTGAGGCTGAATGTATGCTCGAGTGGAACGGCGTACCAGAGCCATTTCGAGACAGAATAAAAAGGTTAATGACAGCACAACAAAGCATGTTACGCCCGAAGACTCTACAGCTAAGCAGATCTGTTATGTGGATAGCCTATGGGGAGCACGTAGCAGACATACCTTCATCATACGTGATATTCGCTGTTAAACCCACTATCATGCATCCTGAGCAGATAATCATTATTTCCCCAGAAGGAACAGCACGCTCATGGTGTGTCCGCTATGGAAATATGGTGGAGTTAAACCTCGCTGAAGATGCAATACAGATCTGCAAGGCGTCCTTAACGAACACACAGAGACCGGAACAAGCGGTGCTAGTACAAATAGGGATCGCTAGACTTGCTGGCACGTGGGCTCCCCCAGTAATTAGCCAGACGAGCGCGGTAGTTACTATACATGGAGATGAAGAGAACGTGGGAAAAACGGCAACAATTGCGAAAGGTATCGAGGCGTTGAGCAGTGCGGTAGTGATAACCAAGACACAAACTGACGGAGAGGGAAACGAAACGCATATAGTGGTGAATGAGCCGTGGCACTACATCATGGGATACCGCATATAGATACGCGGTATTACTCCGCACACTACAGAATAGCCTCATTCCCCCATGGGGCTTCTGGATTTACATCGATGCGTGAACACACTTCCCACCTGGTTAATGGATATGTATGATATCTGTCAAGAACTAGGCGTTGACTGCTAGAGCTGGCTGTTTTGAGGAATCGGTATTGCTGAGAGGAATTATAGACTCAAAGAGAGATACTACGGTCGTTGATATTGGGACCAATACGATATGTGCGGCTGTGGTAAGGGGACAGTCTAGCTATCAAGAGGATAGCCCAGGCATTGGGTGCAGTCTACGTGTACTCGGTGTCAGCTACCAACTCGCTAAGGGAATCAAGAGACATTCGCTTACTGATATGGATGAATTTGAAGAGGCGCTCATTAGTACTATACTTGCAGCTGGAAGAGAGGCCAAGAAACAGATCAGGTCAATATCTGTGGCGCTGCCATCCTGGGCCCTCGCATCGCACGAGGTAGTAACATCGGTTGATATACGTAACCTACCAGTAGATGACGTGCATATCAAATCACTCGCGAACTTCGACACTGCCAGGCATATTAGCGATGATGAGGAGGTGATACAGATCTTTCCAGTATCATATTCGGTAGATAGCCTCCACGATATAACAGATCCAATCGGGATGATCGGCGATAAACTATCTGCCGAATTCCACATCGTCACAGCACAGGCATCTATCATTAAGAATATAACATACTGCCTGAACCAGAACAACATAGACGTCGCTGTGTTCACATCGTCGACATATGCCTCGGCCCTATCTGTAGCGCTCGATAGCGAGATATTGTCTGGCGCTACGATAATAGACATCGGAGGGTCAACCACATCGATTGCCTGCATGTATGAAGGAACTCTTCTGTACTTGGGGATGATCCCAATAGGAAGCCAGAACATCACAAACGATATAGCAGCTGTGCTACGAACAACCAAGGCAGGTGCCGAGAGGTTGAAGATATTGTACGGTGTCTCAGTTGGTCCGTCGCTTGAGGAAGAACCGATCCTAGTCTCACGGATCGATGAGTACGGTGATGAAAGTATGCAGACGATTTCGAAGAGCATACTCGATTCAATAATCTCATCGAGACTGGATGAGATCTTGGACCTAGCACAAAGACACATACTGGAATGCGGTGCGGACAAGCCGTTGTATCAACGTATCATTATTACCGGCGGTGGTAGCAGGTTGTCGGGCCTCAGCGAATTCATCAAGGCAAGAAAGTACTTTAGTGAGATGACGGTGAGGCTCGGGAAACCAATAGGCACAACCGGATCTCATGATTTTGTAAAGACGGCATCATTTGCGAGTACGGCAGGAAGCGCGATCTGTTGCCTTGGAGACCTACCGCACAAGATGTTGATTCATACAGATAAGTCTCTATGGCAGATGATCCTCACCTGGTTCAGACGTGGCGTTTAGTGGCACTAAAGGAAGTTACCATGAAATCAAATGGTTTCTCTTCTGGGGAGCTATCCTGAGCGGTGTAGTCCTGCTTGGCACAAGCCAGACTCTCTTATTCATGCTAACGGAAAGAGGCGCAACTGTCGCTGAGGTATCGCGCGTCGTGATAGCTACAATCCCGTACTCATGGAAGTTCATGCTCTCCCCGTTCGTTAAGAACATGATCCTGCGGCACAAGGACCGAGCATGTATCATTAGGAAACTAGCATTTATATCACAGCTGTTTGTCTTTGTAGGCCTCGCATCGATGGGATTCTACGAGAGTGAAGGCTCTCTGATCCTGCTGTGGGTTACTGTACTGCTCACAGTCATATCCATCTCAGTACACGACATAGTCAGGGCATATGTCAAGTTGAGAGTTTGCGATAAGGGAGATCTGGGGATCGTAACGTCCATAGAAAATGCAGGCTTTAGGATAGGGATGTTACTGGCTGGCGCATGTCTCCTGTACATTGCTAACGCAGTCGGCTGGCGGTTGTCATACATCGCGATTGGTGTGTCTGTGCTGTTGGTGTCGTTGTCTACTGTCTTTTCGGCAGGGCTAACAAAGCTGACATTCGTAGACGATGGTGAGGTACAAAACGAGAGGCTTTCACTGGCGTGTTACATCAATACCTGTGTAGGTCTCTTCAAGACGAAGGGCGTATTCTTGCTGGCGTTCATTATAGTGTCATTCAAATTTGCCGACAGCTGCATCAACAGCCTGAAAGGAGCATTCCTACATTCCATCGGAATCGGTAGGCTTCTTTTCACGAACATCTCTCACATAGCCGGTGTGTTTACGATGATAGCCGGTGGCTCATTCGCCGGGGGCATGCTCTCTAGGATCGGCAGTAAGAGATGTGTCGAATTTACGTTCGTGCTCCAGTGCCTCGCATCGGCAATCTTCATATTCTTGTCATGTAGCAAGGTCGAGATACTGCCACTAACACTACTTATAAACACCTCAACTTTCGTGTTCGGATTCTCCAATGTTGTGTTCAGAACCTTTATAGCGGAGCAGTCAGACGGCGATGTGAACACCGACTCGGTGCTATTGTCAATTGGATCAGCCCTCAGGATATTAGCATGTAGCTTAGGAGGCTCCATAGCAGAGAACGGCTCGTGGACATTGATGTACATCGCCTGCCTCATCTCAAATCTCCCAGGCCTGATAGTGTGCCGGAAATTTTATGCAAGAAAACAACTGCGAGCATTGACAGAAGATCACCACTAGATATAGAATGTGAAACCATTGTATGATAGGCAGAACGCTGCAGGAGCGACAAGCCACACAGAATGGAGACAGATATGAAGAGCAGAATGGGCAAGCTCGCAGCCATCGTATGCGGTTGCGTTATGGCGAGTGCCGTGTGCATGGCTGCACAGGACCGAGAGGCAAACAGCAAGCAGCTAATAGCAGAAGCAGAGGCAGAGCTGGTGCCCTTCGAAACAGTCATGTGGCACAAAGGGATCGAAATCGAAGGACAAGCCAGAATACCCACCGATGAGATCGAGGAGTGGAAAGCAAAACTAAGGGGACTATTCGGGGCACCGATAGAGAAGACGAACAATGATAGATACCTAGTGGACCCACGCGGATTTGCACTCGGGAAGAGGACGCGTCTGCGCAATAGAATAAAAGAAACAAAAGGGGAGTTATGGAGAGGAGAACTCTTCCCAGCTATAGTAGCGACGAGCGAAACCGAGGGAACCGAACAAGAGCCGGACGAAACCGAGCACACAATAGAGATCGTGACTAATAGATGTTCATATAACGCCGTGGTTGGCAATAACCAACTCGAGATCGTCTTAGACCAAGTCCAACTCATCGGAAGGAATGGGCAACCAATCTGCTTTACGTGTATAGAGGTCGAACACAAGGGAACAGTAGACGGAACTGAAATAACGGTGAAGGATGCGATCATGACGGTAGCGCGGACGATGAGCGACATAGACCTGCCCCCAACGGAGCCAGCTATAGGCAAGCTAAGGGCGGCACTAGAACACCTAAACCCACAACTTGCTAGCAAATACGCGACTGAACGCCTAAGTCCAGGCGCTGCTGCCAAAGTGATGCGTGGAGCCGGATCTCCGCAATAATGTGCATAGCGGCTGCGTACCCATATCGGCGGATGGAAGTGCTGGGGTGCTCGATGGAGTTGGCCTGAATGGGCCAGCCTCCAGAGGGTCTTCCGAAGGCCTAAGTACGTAGCTCCGTAGCACCGTCTGAGGTGAGTTCTGTGTTCTGCTACACCATAACATTCAGAGATAAGAAGATCAGTAAGTCGTACTAACCATTAGAGTGGCTTTGAATTCCTGGAGAGGAAGAAAGACAACAGCCCACACATTAGCACTATCCCGATAAACATCGTTGAGAAGGCGTTAATTGCCGGCGTTACACCAACCCTCACATTTGAAAAGATCAAAATCGGGAGAGTCGTTGAGCCTGGGCCAGTTAGGAAACTGGCTATCATCAAATCATCAAGTGATAACGTAAAGGCGAGGATCCACCCAGCTACGATCGACCTTCCTATGACAGGGATTTTGATATTCATAAACACAGCAAATGGCTTAGCTCCAAGATTGGCGGCTGCTTCCTCCATTGACTTGTCAAATAAGATGAGGCGAGATCTTATCGTCATATGAATATACGACACCGTGATCATTATATGGCCTATGGCCACAGTGATAATCCCGCGCTCAATGGAAATTCCGAAGATATCCTCTAGAGCCATAAATAACATGAGTAACGAAAATCCAATTATCACCTCCGGTATAATCATCGGAATGACAATTAGGGTCCCAAGTACTTTTTTGCAATACCAAGTACTGTAGTTAGTGGTTGCGATTGCAGATAGCACTCCGAGAACAACGGAGCCTGTTGCTGATATTACGGCAATCTTCAGACTCGCCATAGCAGCACCAATCAGGTCCCTGTCCTCTAAAACTGCCTTGAACCACCTCATTGAGAAGTGTGTCCAAACACCCGGAATGTCCGAGTCGCTAAAGGAATTTACCATGAGCACAATGATGGGAATATACAAAAACGCAAACCCGAATATCAGACAGGATACAATTGACTTCGACATCTTAACCATTTTGGAAACGGCTCATTCTGATTTGCGACCACGTCTGAGCTGCGCATTTGTGGTAGTGTAGATTAGATTTTGCTGATTCTGCTGTACCGCAGTTACCCATCATTAAATCTGCAACTGACTTTTCTGAAGGACATATATTTTTATCAACCGTAATCCTTGGCTCGTAGAGATCACGTGCCCCGGCAACATTGGTGAGGATG
>JAITIT010000029.1 GCA_031279295.1 Holosporales bacterium
CAGCAGGAGAATGAGAAGTTCCGCAATCAGGAGCTCGCGCTGAAACAGCTACGTGCAGTTCTGGGTAACTTATCTACAGGAATAGCATAGCCAATAGGACATCAAACAGCTGGCCGTGCATCATGTGCGTCCAGCTGTGAACATTCGTTATGAAATACGAAAGATATGTTGAGATTTATGTGGAGATTAATGTCTAGCGATGTAGATGGAACGTAGCATACGTAGGTGTTGACCACATGAATGGATGATGGTACAGTGAATGGAAATCATTGTACAAACAAGGATCTGGAATTATGGCATCTCATGCGTCAGCGAAGAAGAGTGTTAGGAAGGCTGCGAAGCAGAGGGTCGTTAACAGAAACAGGATCAGTAGAATCAGGACATGCATAAGGAAGTTGTCAGATGATGTAGCTCAGAAGGCTGCTGGGGAGACTATGTTGAAATCGTTGAGGACAGTGCAGAGTGAGATCATGCGGGGGGTGTCAAAGCATGTGGTGCACAGAAATACAGCAGCGCGGGTAATATCAAAATGGACTCACAGGGTGAAGTGTATTCTTGAAATGACGGTTGAGAAGTAATTATTAGGCTTTGCCGTAGTACGGTTGTGTGATACTATCCGTATGAGTTAGCCGGTTTCCATGGCAGTTGTAGCTCGTGTTTCTAGAATCCGTAGTTCCGTTCGTGGTGTTGCTTGGGGTCGTTGTGGTGGTTCATGAGTTGGGCCATTTGATCGTGGCGCGAGCGAACGGCGTATTCTGTGAAATTTTTTCTTTAGGGTATGGACCGAAAATATGCGAGTGGAGAGATCGGCACGGTACTAGGTGGAGGCTGTCGCTATTCCCTCTCGGCGGGTACGTCAAGATGTTCGGGGATGCTGATGTCTCTAGCGTGAAGGAGGTTATCCCAGCGGGATATACAGAGCGTGACATGGATATGATGTCGGCTCACCGGAAGAAGCCGTGGCAGAGGTTGCTTATCTCTCTCGGTGGCCCGGTTGCTAATTTCATTTTATCGATGGTGGTCTTGTTCATGGTTACCATAATCAACGGTGTTCCAAAGTACAGCACTGTGGTTACTGTAGCTGAGGATTCTGTGGCTCGCTCAGCTGGGTTGCAAAGCGGCGATGAGATTATCGAGGTTAATGGCAGGCAGATTACTGACTTCAAGGAGCTACGAGAGCAGATAATAGAATCGGGTGGCAAGGTTCTCGAGATCAACGTGAAGAGAAACGATGAGATGCTTAGGGTTTCAGTTAACATGTTTGAAGAGAAAGACGGCAAGGTCGTTCCACGATCTGTCCTGGGGGTTGCTCCAAAGGACGTTATCTACGAGAAAACAGGAATTGTAGGATCGATCAAAACTGCGCTTGTAACTACGTATGATATGGCAGCTGGTAATATCTCGGCGATTTTCAAGATTATTACAGGCCGTATGAGCGCAACAAAGATCGGAGGTATCATCTCAATATTCAAGGTTTCCGCTGATAGCGCAGCCGCCGGCCTTGCGAGTTTTATCTTTATGATCGCGATGATTTCTACTACACTTGGTGCAATCAACCTGCTGCCGGTTCCGGTCTTAGATGGTGGTGCAGTTGTTATCGCGATTGTGGAGCAGATTATTGGTCAGCCACTCAACAAGAAGCTTGTCGATGCAATCTTCTCAGTAGGACTCGTAGCTGTTGTCGGGTTGATGGTCATAGGGATGTGGAATGATCTGGCGGGGTGCAAGGTGTTCGATGCATTAAAGAGTTATTTTAGGTGAACATGGAAAATATGAGAAGACTGCTAATCAGCGCTACACTAGCAACGCTGATAGCGTGTAATGTCCTTGCTGAGAAGGTTAGCAAGATAGAGTATGTCGGCTGCAGGAGAATTGATAAGGAGACTATCGAAGCTTACATGCCGATCAGCGTCGGCGATGATTGCGATGACGGTGTTATTAACGACGCGGTGAAGATCCTTGACAGTACCGGTTTCTTCGAGAACGTCAGCATCGTGATGAAGGGAAACACTCTTGTTGTTACAGTGGTGGAATATCCCATCATCAATGCGATATCGTATGAGGGGAATAAGAAGCTGTCAGACAAAGATATAGAGAAGGTAGCTCACGTCAGGACGAGGGAATCTTTATCTCCACAGAAAATTAGGGAGATGCAGCAGCTGTTGCTTGATGCATATAGGAAGATGGGAAGGTATAGCGCGACAGTAAACCCGAAGATCATCAAGCTTCCTGACAACAAAGTGAACCTAATTTTCGAGATTAACGAGGGTGTGGAGGCTGGTATTGGTAGGATAGTTTTCGTTGGGAATGAGAACATATCATCCTCCGATTTGAGGGATGTCATACATTCGAAGGTTTGGCGTTGGTACAGGTTCTTTGTAACTGATGACAAGTATGATTCAGATAGGTTTAACGAAGATAAGGTAGAGATCGAGAAGCACTACCACAATAATGGGTACATGAATGCAAAGGTGACATCTTCTGTTGCTACTCTCTCGTCTGACAGGAAGGAGTTTACTCTAACGTTTACGATAGACGAGGGTGTGCAGTATAGATTTGGGAAGGTAGCCGTTAAGTCACTTGTTCCCAAGATTAAGGTCGACGGCGTAAAGGAGGAACTGTATGTCAAAACAGGGGACGAGTTTAACGAGTCGCTCTTAGAAACTGATTCAGCCAATATCGTCAGAAAGATAGGCAGCAGCGGTATGGCAGTTGTTGCAAAGCCAAGGCTTGTGGCTAACGATACCTCTGGAACTGTTGATGTCGTGTATGAGGTTACTGAAACAGAGAGGATATACATATCTAAGATCGTCATCAACGGCAATACCAAGACGAGAGATCATATAATAAGGAGAGAGATCCAAATCGAGGAGGGTGATGTATATAACCAAGCACTTGTAACACTGACAGAACGTGGTATTCAGGATCTTGGATTCTTCAAGAAGGTTGATGTACAAGCATTGCCGGATCCGAACTCTCCTGACAAGTGCATCCTACAGATTACTGTTGAGGAAGCACCAACAGCTGAGGCAATGGCGAGTGCGAATTACTCTCCGCTCGGTGGCATCGGGGTAGATTTGTCGTACAGCGAGGCGAATCTTTACGGTACTGGGAAAGCGCTCAGCGTTTTCATTGGCTCTAGCCGTGAAAGAACCGGTAGGGGACAGAAAGCTAAATTCCGGTTCTTCAACAATGTGCAGGTATCGCTTACAGATCCTCACCTCCTGGATAAGGACATCGAGGGCACTGTCGCGGTCCATAGATACGTAACATCCGCATGGGATGGTTTCTCGGTTAAAGACATTGGTGGATCGTGTGGTATCTCATACGCATTAAGTAGAAATTGGATGCAGAGCTGGGAGTATGAAGCTGCTGGGCGTAAGTTTACCGACATTGCACGCGGGGACGCACGTGGTCGCACATCCCCGATAATTATTGCTCAAACTACCGAGGGTGCTGATGATGCTGATATTGCAGACCGGCGTAATGGAAAGTGTGGAATTTCATCAGTGAAGCATATCATATCATATGGGAAAACGTTCTTGACAGGCATCAAGGGTAGGTTCTCTGCGTCGCTCTCAACGTCTATTGCTGGCCTTGGTGGGAAAGCTAAACACATAAAGAATGAACTATCATGTTCGTACACAATTCCTGTCTCTAGGAAGAGTGCAGTCACTGCTGTACTATCCTACGGGATGTTATCCAAGCTTGGTGGGAAACATCCACACATCGTAGACAGCTTCATGCTTGGTGCAGACTCGTTTAGAGGGTTTGATTATGCCGGTATGGGACCGATGTCAGAGACGACAAGATTCTACGAAGTCAAAGATGCTACTGGAGCTATCACAGATCGTAGGCCTACTGTTGCGAGAGACTTCATCGGTGGGACGAGGTGTTGGAAGGGTACGATCGAGTACAAGTTCCCACTCGGCATGCCAGAAGAGTTGCAGGTAAGAGGATTTGTGTTTACCGATTTCGGAACAGTGTGGAGACCGACGAGTAACGGAAGTAAGTACTGGCAGGACCTGAGCGCGGATCAGACCAACATTATAAATGCTCACAATGCTCCCAATGACCAGTACAAGTTTAACATTGCAGAGGAGGACAAGAAAGGGTGTACGTTCGATAATACAGTTGTAGGACATAAACTATATGATAAGAAGAAGATTAGGATGTCGGGAGGTATCGGTGTTGCGTTCGTAACTCCGTTTGGTCCGATAAAATTGACATATGCCATTCCGTTCAAGAGAGAGAAATACGACGAGCAATACAGGTTCCTCATCAGTTTCGCCACGACTATGTAGTACTTCTGGACGGTGCATTGTAGTCGTGATATAATGAGTCATAGGCCTAACCTGGACACAAGACATAGCCAGGAACCGCAAGGCAAACAAGAACCCTAGAGGAAACATGAAATCAAGAATAATTACAGCAACCATCATGGCAGCAGTGGCGGTGGAAGCGAACGGTACCGTTGCAGCGGCCCGCAGTAGGGCGAGCAGCACAGCAGCGCCATCCGGGCTGGCTAGCAAGCTCACTATGTTCAATGGGATGGCACCGATGGGCACAGCAATGCCGAAGGGCCACCTCGGGAAGAAGGAACCGGGAGTGGGCACGCCAGGCGCAGAGGAAACACCGGAAGCAGAGCGGGAAAAGAAGAGAAGAGGCGCACTAGAGGCCATGAAGAAAGTATTGGGAATCGCCAAAGAGGAGGACGGGATAAAGAAAATCAATGCTGTAATGCTCATAGCTAATAAGGAGGCGAAGGGCCCTAAGCTCTGGCCTGCGGATACGAAAGACTACCAAGCCAGTGTCGACGGAATAAGCGAGATAATGGAGGGAAGAGGGCTCACCATGCAAAACCCACTCGAGAGAAGAGATATAAATAATATAGGGGGAGCG
>JAITIT010000022.1 GCA_031279295.1 Holosporales bacterium
AGAGAAGCAGCGAACCAGTAATAGGCGCAACAAGGCAGCTGAAGCTAGATGCACTAGATTCAAAATACACGAATACCACGCAGAAAGGGCTAGCACTCCTGTACACCGTTGGCGCAATAGACACACCACCAGACGCAGTAAACGAAGCACAAGATACCCCAATATCACCGTATGCCGTGCACAAAATGCGCGCAGCGCCGATCACAAGAACAGAGCACACACCAACCCCAACAGTACCAGCACTAACGAGCACAGACACAATACTGGCAGCGAGACTGGCCCCACCGCCGGCTACACCGGACCCAACACCACGAGCAGACGAGCGGCTAAAGAAAGCAAGCGGGATACCAGCCCAACTAACGTTAGGCAGGGGCGACACAACACTGCTCGGAACACCAACCCCAACAGCGCAGGCACAAGCAAACCCCGGCGTAATACCGGCTGCAGCACCAACCCCACCACTAGCTACACCGAACCCAGTGCTACGAGCAGATGGACCGCCAAGGAGAGCAGGAAAGCTGCCAGCCCTGCTAACACCGAACGGGGGCGACGCAGCGCCACCGAAAACACCAACACCAACAAACCCTAGCGGAGCACCGGTAGCGAAACCGACCCCACCACCGGATGCACTGGACCCGGGACCACAGGCAAACCAGCCGCCAAGGAGAACAAGAGCGGGGCTGGACCAATACGTAGGCTAGTAGCTGAGGGGGGAGCAAGAAGGAAAGTGACCCGCAAACACAGCCACATGGAGGAGCAACAGAGGAATCAAGCAAGCACCGACGACGGTGAAGTGAGAACACCAACGAAGTCAAAAGAGGCACAACGGAAGGACGCGACGAAACAATGTGACCCACAGTAGGACGGCAGCTACCCAGCCCCCCCACGGAGAGGGGGGGGGTGACGGGAGTTAGAAAGAAAGCACATATCTATCTCGCCGGGAGCGGTGCACATTCCGGCGAGATGGAGATAAAATAATGTGGTGGCGTGGAGTAGTGATGTGTGCTAAGATAATGTCGGGTATAGTAGGAGTGTAGCTCAATCTGGTAGAGTTCCGGTCTCCAAAACCGGCGGTTAGGGGTTCGAGTCCCTTCACTCCTGCCACTAAATTGAGCGCGGGAAATGGTCGATGGCATCTAGATCTGTAGTTAGGGGGTTTTGCTCCTATATAGCGGACGTGAAAGCCGAGGTCGGTAGAGTGACCTGGTCATCTCGTAAGGAAGTTATCGTAACCACGATCGTTGTCTTCGTTATGGCATTAATCGCATCACTATTCTTCGCCCTTGTCGATACGGCGTGGTACAAGATTGTTCATGTGATAATTGGACAATGATGCAAAGGGCAAGATGGTACATCGTTCATGTCTACTCTGGGTCTGAGGACAAGGTAGCCAAGGCTATACTGGAGGCCGCTGAGAAGAAGGGACTACGTCACTATTTCGAAGAGATTCTGATACCAACAGAGGAGGTAGTCGAGATCAAGGGAGGCGAGAGGGTTAATGTCGATAGAAAGTACTTTCCTGGGTACATTCTTATCAAGATGATTATGAATGAAGATGCCGGATGTCTTGTGAGGAGCACACAGAAGGTGTCTGGATTTCTAGGCACTAAGGGACACCCTGTTCCGATCAGTGAGCTGGAAGTTGCGAAGATCATGAAGAAGGCACAGGAGGCAAGTGAATCTCCGAGAAGTACGGTGACATACGACGTCGGGGATCAGGTAAAGGTGGTCGAGGGACCGTTTGCGTCGTTCTCTGGTTTTGTTGAAGAGGTAGAGGATGATAGGCAAAGGCTAAAGGTATCCGTTATGATATTCGGGCGAGCAACCCCGGTAACATTGGAGTACGCACAGGTTGCTAGGGTATAGAAAAATGTTCTGTGGGAGATTTGGTCATTTGATCGTTGCACCACGGAGACTGGTTGTTAGAAAGCAGGAGAAAAGGAAATGGCGAAGAAAATTTTGGGATACATAAAGCTACAGATCCCGGCGGGGAAAGCGAATCCATCACCGCCGATAGGCCCGGCACTAGCGCAGAAGGGGCTTAACATCATGGAGTTCTGTAAGACGTTTAATGCGAAGACACAATCGATGGAACCTGGTATGCCGGTCCCGGTGGTTATTACAGCATACGTCGATAAGAGCTTCACTTTTGAGATGAAGACTCCACCAGTTACGTACTACATAAAGAAGGCTGCACAGATTACGAGTGGCTCGCAGAAGACTGGTATCACTGCGCCAATTGCAAAGATCAGCATGCTACAGGTGAGAGAGATAGCCGCACAGAAGATGCAAGACTTGAATGCACACGATATTGAGACAGCCAGTCGGATGATCGTAGGATCAGCCAGATCAATGGGTGTCGAAGTGGCGGAGGGCTAGCAATATGGCACGTACTGGAAAGAGACTGAAGAACGTAAGGCAGGGCCTTGACTTCGGAAAGGTGTACTCCTTACCTGAAGCGATAGCAATCGTCAGGAAGACAGCAACTGCGAAGTTTGATGAAACTGTAGAAGTCAGCGTTATGCTAGGGATTGATCCGACAAAACAGGATCAGACTGTGAGGGGCGTTGTGTCGCTTCCGAGTGGGACTGGCAAGACTTGCAGGGTTGCCGTATTTGCGAAAGATCAAAAAGCAGAGGTCGCCAAAGAGGCTGGAGCCGATGTGGTCGGTGCCGAAGATCTGGTCGATATGATACAAAAAGGTAACATGCCGTTCGATCGCTGTGTGGCAACACCTGATATGATGGCCATGGTCGGCAGGGTCGGAAAGATCCTAGGGCCCAAAGGACTCATGCCGAATCCGAAGTTTGGTACTGTAACCGCCGATATCGCGACAGCCGTGCGCAACATCAAAGGAGGGCAAATAGAATATAGATCCGAGAAAGGTGGGATCATACATGCAGGACTCGGGAAGGTTAGCTTCTCGGATGAGGCTATCGCAGAAAACGTGAAGGCGTTCATCGATGCCATCATCAAGGCCAAACCTGCTGGCGCAAAGGGTACGTATATGAAGAAGATGACACTAAGTTCCACAATGGGAGTCGGCGTTGTCTTCGCCCTGGATTAAGAAGAGTTTTGCTGTGCTAGGTATTAGGTCAGCGAAAGAACACCTGACTGCCCGGTCAGGTGTTGTCGAAGACTGTAGGTTTCACGTCGCAGAAATGTTGCGTGGATTAAAGTTCGCCGTACGAACTCCTGCAATAGACAGAAGTGGTATTTTGTGCTCCTTCTGTATTTTAGGTAAACGTTAAGGAGAAGAGGAATGAGGAGGCAGGAAAAGGAATCTTTCGTATCGAGTGTCCGAGGTGAGTTGTTGTGTGCATCAATAGTGATTGCGGTCAGCAGATCTGCTGGAATCACTGTTGAGGAGATCACGAAGTTCAGAAAGGGCATGAGAGCGGCGGAGTCAAACTTCAAGGTTCTGAAGAACACGCTCGCTCGTATCGCGATCAAGGACTCTCCGTTAGACTCGATATCAGGTTATCTAGAGGGGCCGACAGCGTTGGCTTATTCGGACAATCCGGTTGGAATGGCAAAGGCCATATCGGAGTTCGCTAAGGAGAGCGAGAAGATGGCGGTGCTTGGCGGTGTAATGGATGGCAATGTGATATCGGCTGACATTATCAAAGCCCTTGCGTCACTACCATCGATGGATGAGTTACGAGCGGGGATCATTGGGCTGCTAACAGCAGCTGCAACGAAGATCGTCAGGACCATTAAAGAGCCGTCCGCTAGAGTTGCAAGGGTGATTGCACTGAAGAGCTAGTCACAGAGGGACGGAGGTGTCCCAGGTTTTTGTTTTTGAAAGGAGTACCAAAGAATGGCAGATTTGACGAGGATAGTAGAGGAACTGTCGAAGCTCACAGTGCTAGAGGCAGCTGAGTTGTCGAAGTTATTAGAGGAGACGTGGGGTGTTAGCGCGGCTGCAGCCGTCGCAGTAGCCGCACCCGCAGCAGGTGGAGCCGCCCCAGTTGAGGAGAAGACAGAGTTTGATGTCGAGCTAACTGAGGCCGGCGCAAGCAAAATAAATGTCATCAAGGAAGTTCGAGCAATTGTACCAGAGCTCGGGCTGAAGGAAGCAAAGGAGTTGGTCGAGGGAGCCCCGAAGGTAGTGAAGGCTGGGGTTAATAAGGAAGATGCCGAGAAGATCAAGAAGCAGCTCGAAGCGGCCGGAGCGAAGGTCACAATTAAGTAGCAGATACGTGAGCTAAATGTGGGAGGGCAGCTAATTATGGCTGTTCTCCTCGCAATCGTTTTGTGTGGTTGTTTATAGAGAAGGTTCAGTATGGCAAGATCATATACAGGTCGCAAGCGTATCCGCAGGTTCTTCGGTAAGATCAATGAGAAGGCGGAGCTGCCGGATCTCATAGCGCTACAGAAAAATTCATTTGATACTTTCCTACAGTACGGTATACCCCCGAGGGAGATGCAAAACACCGGTCTACTCGCTGCGTTCAACTCGTTCTTTCCTGTAAGAGATCCAGAGGGGAAATCTCAACTCGAGTTTTGTGAGTACACATTCGAGGAACCGAAGTACACGGAGGCGGAGTGCCGCCAGAGAGGTGGGACGTACTCTGCTTCGCTGAGAGGGAAGTTTCGCCTGGTCGTATGGGATGTAGACTTCACAACCGGTTCCCGCACGATTAAGGATATCAAAGAGCAGGATGTGTATCTTGGCGATATACCGCTTATGACGGATAGGGGTACCTTTATATTCAACGGAGTCGAGAGAGTCGTGGTGTCGCAGATGCACAGGAGCCCAGGGGTGTTCATCGATCACGATCACGGCAAGTCTCACTCATCTGGGAAATACCTATTCGCAGCCAGAATCATCCCGTATAGAGGGTCGTGGATAGATTTTGAGTTTGACTATAGAGACGTTCTGTATGTCAGGATCGATCGGAGAAGGAAAGTGCTGGCCTCCACATTCTTGATGTGCCTAGAGAGCAGTGAAACGGAACAGTACAGGAAGAAGCTTAAGAAAGGTGAGACTCTGCCGGAGGTGTACCTGACAGGCATGTCGAAGGAGGAGATCCTAAATACCTTTCATGAGGCTGTGGAGTACAAGAAGGTCAAGGGCGGTTGGTCGTATCCATTCAACAAGAAGCACTTCGGCGGAACGACACTAGAGAAGGACATCATTGATGCGGCCACAATGAAAGTAGTGGCCAAAGCAGGGGATAGACTCACGATCAGGATGCTCGACATTCTCGAGACAAATGGTCTGAAGAATGTGTTCGTTCCAGAGAGCGATATGATCAACCGATACATAGCGAAGGACACAATTAACGAGGAGACAGGAGAAGTATATTTCGAAGCCGGTGAGAACATCACAGATCTAACTCTCAAAAAGTTTGAGGCGCTGAATACTAAAAAGATAGACATCCTCTTCGTCGACGTGGCAACGTCTGGGCCATACATGCTTAATACGTTCGCGCACTCACGGTGCAATAATAGGGCAGATGCGTTGCTAGAATTATACAGGGCACTCGTGCCGGGGGAGGTGCCATCTGTATCTGGCGGAGAAGACCTCCTATACAATATTCTTCATGATCCAGAGCGCTACGATCTGTCGGCCGTAGGGCGAGCAAAGATCAATGACAGGTTAGGAATAGATACTCCCGATGAGGTGCGGACTCTGCAGAAGGACGATCTAATCAAGATAGTAAAGATGCTCTTTGCTGTTAAGGATGGCAAGGAAGATGCTGATGATATCGATAACCTCGGGAACAGGAGGGTGCGATCGGTTGGTGAGTTGATTGAGAACCAGTGTAGGATCGGTATGTTGCGTATGGAAAGAACTATACGCGAGAAGGTGATTACGGCTGACATAGATAACTACGTACCGAGCGACCTTATCAATGCTAAGCCACTTGTGTCGGCTATCAGGGACTTCTTCCTACTATCACAGTTATCTCAATTCATGGATCAGACGAATCCGCTGTCTGAGGTAACACACAAGAGGAGATTATCTGCGCTCGGGCCTGGTGGTCTCTCGAGAGAGCGCGCAGGATTCGAAGTCCGTGACGTTCACCCAACTCACTATTCCAGGCTGTGTCCAATAGAAACGCCGGAGGGGCAGAACATTGGACTAATCAACTCCCTAGCCTCGTATGCCAAGATTAACAGGTATGGATTCATCGAGGCTCCATACAGGAAGGTCGTGGGTGGCAAGATTACGAACGACGTGATCTACCTCACAGCAACGGAGGAGTGGAAGTGCACTATCGCTCAAGCTGGTGTTACTGTGAATGAGGATGGCGATATAGTCGACGATCTCGTGATATCAAGGCGCATGGGTGATATTGGACTGAGACCGAGATCGGAAATATCGTACGCAGACGTCTCCCCGAGGCAGGCAGTGTCAGTTGCTGCCGCACTCATTCCGTTCCTGGAAAACGATGATGCCAGCCGTGCATTGATGGGAGCAAACATGCAACGGCAGGCTGTGCCACTAGTTATTCCGGAGGCTCCGCTAGTGGGTACTGGGATGGAGGAAGTTGTTGCGAGAGACTCAGGTGCTGCAATCGTCGCCAAACGTGGTGGGATTGTGGATTATGTCGATGCTAAGAGGATTGTAATCAGAGTGACTGACGAAGAGAATGCCGGTGCTGATGTGTACACGCTCTCGAAATTCGTGTGTTCAAATATGGGGACGTGTATCAATCAGAAACCGATCGTAAAGCCTGGTGATATCATAGATAGCGGGGATGTTATAGCTGATGGACCATCAACCGAGAACGGTGAGTTGGCGCTGGGACGCAATCTGCTTGTGGCGTTCATGTCGTGGCGTGGGTACAGCTTCGAGGATTCTATCATTCTCTCAGAGAATGTGGTACGCGATGATGTGCTGACGTCGATCCACATAGAGAGCTTCGAGGTAACCGCCAGAGATACGAAACTTGGGAATGAAGAGTTTACGAGAGACATCCCGAACATCGCCGAGGAGTCATTAAGGAACCTTGACGAGTCAGGAATTGTCTACATAGGTTCTGAGGTTAAACCCGGAGATATCTTAGTAGGTAAGGTAACTCCAAAAGGTGAAACCCCGATGACTCCTGAGGAAAAGCTGTTGAGGGCAATATTCGGAGAGAAGGCAGCCGACGTTAAGGGGACATCATTCAAGGTTCCGCCAGGAGTGTCTGGTACCGTTGTTGATGTTCAGGTGCTGATGAGGCGCGGCGTCGAGAAGGACGAAAGAGCGATTGCTATTGAGATGCAATCGATAGATGAGCTTGCAAGGGACCGAGATGCTGAACGAAAAATTCTGGAGCAGACGTACCATAGGCAGATCTGCAGCAAGGTTATCGGTCAGAAACTCGCAGCGAAGTTCATGGATTATGATGAGGGCACGACAATCAAGGAGTCCATGGTCGAAGGGCTGTCGCTCTATCAGCTGATGAGAATCTCTGTCAAAGGGGCGAAAGCTCAACAGTTCATCAGTAATATGGTGAAGCAGTTCGAGGACAAGATAGAGAGATTGCAAAACTCTTTCAACGACAGTGTGAGTAAGCTTAGGAAGGGAGATGATCTTCCAGCAGGTGTGCTGAAGATAGTCAAGGTGTTCGTCGCCAACAAGAGAAAGATTCAGCCAGGTGACAAAATGGCTGGTCGCCACGGAAACAAGGGCGTTGTCTCGAAGATAGTGCCAGTGGAGGATATGCCGTACCTGGCAGATGGTACTCCTGTTGATATCGTTTTAAATCCGCTTGGATTGCCATCCAGAATGAACGTTGGGCAAATTCTGGAGACCCACCTTGGGGCGGCAGCACACGGGCTGGGGATTCAGATCCAGAAGGCATTGGATGAGTACAGAGCAAACGCTGCGACGCTTGGGGATGTGAGAGATAAGGTAGTCAGCATCTACTGTGATAAGGAAGATGTCGATGATATTAAAGAACTGAATGATGATGAGCTTGTGGAACTTGCAGAGAACCTATCCAAAGGAATACCCGTGGCAAGTCCAGTGTTCGATGGAGCGAAGCTAGCAGACATCGAACATAATCTTGAGAGGGCTGGTCTGGATAAGTCTGGGCAGGGTACTCTGTATGATGGATGCACAGGAGAACCATTCGATAGACCAGTGACTGTGGGCTACAAGTACATGCTGAAGCTACATCACCTCGTCGACGATAAGATTCACGCGAGGTCGGTAGGTCCATACAGCCTCATCACTCAACAACCGCTCGGCGGTAAGGCGCAATTTGGTGGACAGCGCTTTGGAGAGATGGAGGTATGGGCCCTGGAGGGATACGGTGCATCGCATATCCTGAGGGAAATGCTTACTGTGAAATCTGATGACGTCCGCGGGAGGACAGCTGTCTATGAATCGATTGTCAGTGGAGAGAGCGAAGTGGTCCCGCAAACGCCGGAGTCATTCAACGTCCTGGTAAAGGAGCTGAATTCACTTGGCCTAAGTATGTCATTCGAGCATAGCGAAGATTCGCTAAAAGAGAGTGTATAGGAGTTGCACATATGAGTTTTAAAAATACTGCAGCAGCAGTTAACAAATCAGGAATCGCCGGGGACTTTGATTCAATCAGAATCTCGATCGCTAGTCCGGAGGAAATTCGCTCGTGGTCATATGGTGAGGTTAAGAAACCTGAGACCATAAATTACCGTACGTTCAAGCCGGAGCGGGATGGGTTGTTTTGCGCAAGGATCTTCGGACCTATTAAGGACTATGAATGCAACTGCGGTCGATACAAGCGCATGAAGTACAAGGGCATAATCTGCGAGAAGTGCGGAGTTGAGATTACTACGAGTAGCGTCAGGCGAGAGAGAATGGGGCATATTGAGCTCGCTGCTCCCGTCGTTCATGTATGGTTCATGAAATCAATTCCGAGTCGTATCTCGATGATACTAGATATGAGCCTCAAAGAGCTCGAGAAGATCTTGTACTTCGAGCGGTACGTTGTTCTAGATGCTGGACTCACTTCTTTTACTCAGTTCCAAACGATATCGGAAGAGGAGTATCAGGATGCCTTAGATGTGTATGGAGAAGGAGCATTTACCGCGAGCATAGGGGCTGAGGCTATTAGGGATATGTTGGCCTCCCTCGACCTCAAGACAGAGATCACAAAGCAGAAGGCGGAGCTTGAGGCTGGTGTCGTCGATATCAGAAAGAAGAAGCTCGTGAAGCGCCTGAAAATCCTACAGGCGTTTGTCGATACCAAGGCTAAGCCAGAGCATCTAGTGTTGACAGTTCTTCCGGTGCTTCCTCCTGAGCTGAGGCCACTCGTACCATTGGAGGGTGGAAGATTTGCGACGAGCGACCTAAATGATCTATATAGGAGAGTCATCAATAGGAACAATAGGCTGAAGCGTCTCATAGAGCTTGGAGCTCCAGATATCATCATTCGCAACGAGAAGAGGATGTTGCAGGAGTCTGTTGATGCTCTATTCGATAACAAACGCAGAGGGGCACGGGCCATCATTGGCTCCAACAAGCGTCCTCTCAAGTCTCTTGCAGATATGCTGAAAGGGAAGCAAGGGCGCTTCAGACAGAACCTACTTGGTAAGCGAGTTGACTACTCAGGACGCTCGGTCATAGTTGTTGGTCCAGAGCTGAAACTTCATCAGTGCGGCATACCGAAGAAGATGGCTCTTGAGTTATTTAGGCCGTTCATCTATGCGAAGCTCGAGCAGTACGGATTAGCTAGTACCTTGAAGTCGGCGAGGCGAATGATGGATCGTGATCGTCCAGAAGTGTGGGATATACTGGAAGAAGTCATGAGGGAACATCCCGTACTTCTCAATAGAGCTCCGACACTCCACAGGCTCAGCATCCAGGCATTCGAACCGATTCTGATTGAGGGGAAGGCAATCCAATTGCATCCACTTGTGTGTACAGCGTTTAACGCCGATTTTGATGGAGACCAAATGGCGGCTCACGTACCACTGTCAATCGAAGCTCAACTTGAAGCCAGGATACTAATGCTGTCTACCAACAACATCCTTAGTCCATCCAACGGTAAGCCAATCATTGTTCCATCGAAGGATATTGTCCTGGGCATTTACTACCTCACAATGCTGGTTGAAGGCCTTCCTAATGAGGGCTTCTGTGTTGCAAACTTGAGCGAGATAATGCACGCACTTGAGAGCAAGATACTCACGTATCACACAAAGATCAAGGCTAGGATCGTATACTACAAGGAGGATGGAGGATCCGAATACAAAGTCGTTGAGACAACTCCTGGTCGTGTTATCATGGGAGAAATTCTCCCACACCATCACAAGATCAAGTTTGACATAGTGAATAATGTCATGACTCTGTCGGACATAAGTTCGCTAATCGATGAAGTGTGCTTCCATTGTGGGCCAAAGGAGACTGCGATCTTTGCAGATCGCCTGATGGCAATTGGGTTCAAGTACATGACGGTTGCGGGGATTTCATATGGTAAGGATGACCTTGTCATTCCATCCGAGAAGGAGATGCTCGTCAAGGAAACAGAGAAGATAGTATGTGAGTTCGAGCAACAGTACCTCGATGGGTTTATTACGCACGGTGAGAAATACAACAAGATCGTTGATGCATGGGACAAGTGTGGAGACCGTGTGGCTGAGGCATTGATGAAAGCAGTGGCCTATACCGAAAAAGGCAAGCAGCCGAACTCTGTGTATATGATGGTTCACTCGAAAGCTAGAGGCTCGATGGCACAGCTGAAGCAGTCTGCTGGTATGAGGGGATTGATGGCGAAGCCAACCGGGGAGATCATCGAAACTCCGATTGTTTCCAACTTCAAGGAAGGGTTATCAGTCTTAGAGTACTTTACGTCGACCCACGGTAGCCGTAAGGGGTTAATTGACACAGCCTTGAAGACTGCAAACTCAGGATACCTCACGAGAAGGCTCGTTGACGTAGCGAACGATTGTATCGTATCAGAGGAGGACTGTGGAGCCTTAACCGGCATATGGATGCGTTCTGTATATGATGGAGCCAGTGTTGTTATCGCTCTCAAAGAGAGGATACTAGGAAGGTTCGCAGCGAGCGATGTCGTCAATCCAAACAATGGAGCTCTGATAGTACCGAAAGGTAGCTTCATAGACGAGCATAAGGTAGAAGATATTGTAGAGGCTGGAATAGATGAGGTGTATGTACGCTCTACGATAACATGCGAGAGCAAGCGGGGGGTATGTGCAAAATGCTATGGACGGGATCTTGCTAGAGGCACTATAGTCAGCGTACATGAAGCAGTTGGTGTTGTCGCTGCTCAATCAATCGGGGAGCCAGGTACGCAGCTTACTTTGAGGACCTTCCACATAGGTGGAGCCGCTCAGAAGAGTGCCGAGCAATCAAGTGTTGAGTCTTCGATGGATGCGAAGATTGCATTTAAGAACATGACGTTTGCTGTTAACAGCTCCGGCCATACTGTTGTTATTTCTAGGAAGGCTGAGATTACCCTCGTTGACGACAATGGCAGGGGGAGGATGTCGTACAAGATTCCATACGGAGCCAGGCTGAAGGTTGCTGCCGGAGAATCTGTGAAGACCGGGCGACCGTTAGCTGAATGGGATCCCTACACAACACCGGTAGTCTGCGAAACTACAGGATTTGCGAAGTTCGTAGATTTGGTGGATGGCCAGTCACTGAGGGAGGTCATGGATGAAACCACCGGCATTTCAAGCAAGGTGGTTGTTGACTGGAAGCAATCGGCCACGACAACAAACTTTAGGCCGATGATCGTGATCGTGGGGGAAGACGGTAATCCACTAATTTTGGCGAACAAGGCCGAAGCAAAGTACTTCTTGTCGATAGACTCTGTTATCAATGTGGAGAATGGAGGGGCTGTCAAGGCCGGGGACATCATTGCGAAGATCCCGAAGGACATCGTAAAGACAAGGGATATCACCGGAGGTCTCCCGAGAATCTCTGAACTGTTCGAAGCCAGGATACCAAAGGATCCAGCTGTGATCGCTGAAATAGACGGTACTGTTGAGTTCGGGAGAGAGATGCAGATGAAGCGGAGGATCATCGTAGTTCCGGATTCACCTACTAATCAGTCTCCGGTCGAGTACCTGGTGCCTAAGGGTAGGTCTATCATCGTTCATGATGGTGACTACGTTAAGAAGGGTGATGTATTAGTAGATGGCGGAGTGATGCTGCAGAATATCTTGAAGGTTCTTGGTGTTGAAGAGATGGCTGTGTACCTTGTGAATGAGGTGCAGAAGGTGTATAGACTTCAGGGCGTATCAATAAACGACAAGCACATTGAGGTTATAGTGCGGCAAATGTTGCAGAAACGCGAGATCAAGGATGCTGGAGATTCGACGTATATCGTAGGCGATGAGATAGACAAGATTGATCTATCCAACGTCAATAGTCAGTTGCTGAGTGAGGGTAAGAGACCAATCATAACGACACACATACTGCAGGGGATCACGAAGGCAGCATTGCATACAAAATCATTCATATCAGCAGCATCGTTCCAGGAAACCACACGTGTGCTGACGGAGGCAGCGATATGCGGAAGGGTGGACGAATTAATCGGACTTAAAGAAAACGTAATAGTAGGACGCTTGATGCCGGCAGGCACTGGAGGACTAATACGGAAGTGGAAAGCCGAGCAGAATGTACAGTACAGCAAGGAAGCAGAAGTTGCTTGATGATGCCATCACTGTTCATAACATAGATATCTCAAGATACAAAGGAAATGCGAGAGCCTTGTGTCTTGATTACGGAGACAGGCGAATCGGTATCGCGGTGTCTGATATGGATTTGCAGATTGCCTCACCATTCAAGGTTATCAATAGCCACGGTTGTTTCCCGATGATCCTGAGCATAGTTGATGAGTACTCAGTCGGTCTCGTGGTTGTTGGTATGCCATACGCACTGAATGGTGGTAACGCTGGAAAACAACGCAAGAAGGTCGAGAAGTTTATTGACAAGTTAACATGTCTGGTTGCTCAAAAATTTACAGAGCAGAATAGCGATGCTCGAGGCCTGCTCCCCATCCAGATCATCACGTGGGATGAGAGATACAGCTCTGTTGAAGCCGGTGGGCTGCTGAGGGAGGCTTGTGCGTCAAAGAAGACGAAGAGGTCATGCATTGATAAGCTAGCAGCTAGTATCATCCTACAGGGAGCGCTTGATGCGCTAGTGAGCAGTTAGACCTCTTACAAGGAAGGTAGCGCTCTTTCTCATATGATAGAATCCTGGAAGTAGTGGAAGGTGCTTCGGGCGTTGGCAATACGGCTCCTACAAAACTCCTGGACGTTCGAGTGATGCAATGGTACACTCTCCATTATAGATGCGGTTCGTTTCGGTTGTACGTTAGTGTTACCGCGGTTCCATTATTCCCAGAGGAAAGATGATTAGTTTGTTTATGAAGCTTTGTAAGTTTAACTTTGGCAATTTTGAGGAGCCTGAGTTCCGGAAGTTCCTGAGGATGGGAATGATCTTCATGATCATCGTCGGATCGTACTGGACTCTGCGCCCACTCAAGGACGCCATCTTCATTGACTTCGTAGGGAAGCTCTATCTACCGTACGCGAAGACGGTATCTGTCCTTCTCCTTCTGCCACTCGTTGCGTTCTATACAAAGCTGGTCGGTAAGTACCCAAAGGAAAAGGTGCTGGTGATGTTGCCGGTATTTTACGGGATTTCGATCTTGGCCTTTGCAACCATCGTATTTTTGTTTCAGTCACACATGTGCGACAATGTCGTTATCTCCTGCATTGTGGGATACATCTGGTACTTTTTCGTTGAGAGCTTCGGGTCGATTGTGATAGCTTTATTTTGGGCGTTCGCAGCTGACGTAACAGATCCCAAGACTGCTAAGAGAGGATTCCCGCTCATATATGCGTTGGGACAGTTTGGTGGTGTTATTCTGCCATACAGCGTCGGTGGATTGCCGAGCCGAATTGGCCTTACCACTGATGCTCTATCAATGATAATCCTAGGATGTCTGGTTGTCCTGATCATTCCACTGGTAAAGAGGTTCTTCGCTGTGACTCCGAAGGAGCTGCTGGTCTCGTTCGATCATGGAGAAGTGAAGAAAGAGAAGGATGAGAAGAAAGGGAAAAAGCCAGGGTTTACGGAAGGGCTGAAACTGCTATTCTCCCACAAGTACCTTATCAGCATCTTTGCAGCGAACTTCATCTTCGAGTTTATCGTGACAATCTTCGACTTCAGCTTCAAGCTGGCGGCGAGCGATATGTACTCCGGTGTTGCACTCAGCAACTATCTAAGCTTGTACGGCTCGAGCGTCAATATGGTGTCACTGCTGTGCTTGCTACTTGGTGT
>JAITIT010000026.1 GCA_031279295.1 Holosporales bacterium
TGTATGGTAGGGGAGAAAGGTTAAGGAAGTATGAATGGTGATGAGGATATTGAGGGGGGGTGATAAATCTAATTCTAGATAGCGATAGCCAAGTACATACTGGCGAGTGTTACCTGCTGTGTGTATGCTCCAGTCTATCCGACACGGTTAACGTGTACAAGATTGCTGTAATGCTCGCGACTACCCCCATGATAAATGGGCCCGAAGCTTCTGGAAGGCCGATGGACTTTGCAACTCCTGGCATCATCCCAGCGAAGCTGTTTGCGCACAGTAACGCTACTCCCTCAACCCCATAGAATATAGCGAACGCTGTGCCCATCAAGTGTTGTGGGGCCGATCTTGCGATAATCGCTCCGAGCACTCCCTGAGTTGCTCCCATGTGCAATCCTGAGAAGATGTATATCGATATCACGGAGTACCACGAGTTCGAGAATATACCAAATATGTCAGCAATCACCAACAGCCCTATCCCAAGAACCAACGCATTTTTTTTCTTGATTCTGTCCGACATCCTTCCAATCGGAATCGCAACGCATGCTGCACAGACTTCGTATACCGACATGAACATCGGAAAGAGCTCAGTCTGTTTTGGCATAACTGACTTGGCCTTCAGGGTAATGAAGCCCTCGCTGAATCTGTTAAACATCAGCAGGATAACAACTACCATGAATGCCCAGTACCCACACGGCAAAGATGCAATATCCTTGATATTCCACTTGTGCTTCTCCTTGGCTTCATAGTGATCATCATCGCCCTTAATTTTTTTCTGGAGAATGCACAGCGCTATAACCGTTGGTACAACAGAGGCTGCGAATATAATCCTGTAACTAGGCCCGATGAGGTGCACAGTAACTGATGTAATCACGGAACCAATCAGAAATCCAGCAAGGTTCATGGAGTACCGTAGAGAAAAGATAAGCCCCTTGTCGGCATCGAGCCCAGCCAATATTGCATCCGACGGTGCCTGTCTGAGACCCTTCGCAAATCTGTCAAGCGACTTAGACACGAACACAAAGAAGACATTGGGAGCGCACGCCAGGAACAGCTTGCTGAACACAGTGAATACAGTACCGACTCGCAGCATCGGAACCTTCTTCCTAAACGCATCTATTATGAATCCTGCGAAAATCTTTGCTACGAACGAGGTGAACACCACGGCCCCTTCCAGGAGGCCGAACGACCTACTACTTCCTCCAAGTTCTTCCACGATGAAAATAGGCAGTAGCGAGAAGATCATGGAGGAAGCCATTCCCCAAAAGAAGTGCATCCAGCAAAGCGTTGATATGGAGCCGTGTCGAAGCAAGGATGCAATTCCGCAAAGCTTCATGGATCGCACCTATACCGATTTCAACACATGGTAATCGGGGTACTGCTGCTTTATAAATTCGCTCATTGCAATTATCACCCTATCCACCGTGATGTTTGCAGGTTCATCGTAGGTTTGTACGCATACATCGGCTTCCTCAAATAGAGGGTATTGCGCGTTCATCATCTCTGTCAAAATCTCCTCCTCGCGTCCAATCTCTAATATCGGACGTCCCTTCCTACCGGTAACTCTCATCAGCAACGTTGGAAGATCGGCATTGAGCCATACAGAAATCGCGTTCTCCTTAATCAGTTCTCTAGTTTTATCGTACGAGAATGACATACAGCCAGTTGCAACCACTTGTACCTGTTGTCCAATTAACCTTGATAGAACCCTATACTCACCAGCCTGCATTGCTCCCTCACCAAAGAGAGAATCTATGTCGTTTATCGCACACCCGGCAGCGGCTTCTACTTCTTGATCAGAATCACAGAACGGCAAATCGAACCTCCTAGCTAGCCTTTTCCCGATGCTAGTCTTACCGCAGCCAACCAACCCAACAATCACTATTGGCTTTGGGGGCATAAAACTTACTATAGGGGATGCTGGCCTAGACGGTGGTACGAAGCTCTCAGACCTTATGTTCATATCTTCTCAAACCCTCTCCATTTCCTAAAGTGTAACATACTGCGAATGGTAACACCTCGTTCCGATGATAACAGAAATCATTTACCATGACAAAAAATTTGCATACGCTGTCGGTGACGACTCCAGAATTCGGGTGCGGATCTGTCCAGTGTATTGTTACGTTGAATGGTTACCTACCCAACAGCATTCTGAATGCCTCCATGAACTCTGTCATCATTGCATCCTTCTGTACTGCATGTTTCTCAATATCAGCAACAGCGTGTTGAGTTTCCAACCTCCTTCTTGCCATTGCCGCGCTGAGCTTATCGGCCACGCCGCTATGTCTCTCGACGAGTGATTTCAAGGAGTCCCTATCTATAGTGTATACTATCACCTCCGTCTTCGCTATCACATCTGCATTTCTTGCTTCTCCTCGCAATAGGGCCATCTCACCAACGTAGTTTCCTCCCGCTAAGGTCTTAACCGTGTTGGCTGTTACCTTAGAGTTTCCGTGGGAATCTGTTACGGTCACGTTCGTAACCACATCGACAACTCCTTCTGCGATTACGTACATCGTATCCCCTCGCTCTCCCTGCTTGCATATATATTCACCACTCCTGTGCATTACGACCGTCATTCTGTCTGCAAGCTCACGCTTCGCTTCCATGGTGCACTCGTTTAGGAGTCCAGTACCGTCTATAGCGCTCATGCTGTCCGTTACGCATGAGTCATTGAACACCTTGACATAGCCTGGTTCGAGGTTATTGATGTCCATTTGTCCTATTACCTCGCATACACAAAGCCCGTGCTCGTGTAGGCTTGTTGTTATTGCCGAGATCACCCTATGGCGAGTCTCGAGGAGGTCGTCGAATGTCGCTACTTCGAAGTATATTGCAAACAGTATGCCACTAGTTTGTATCTCCTCCGCAACCACTATGATTTCGTTATTCACTATGCCATGCGTGTCGATCAGTGCTGAGTGCATTATTCTCTTAGCCCTGTCTACTGGCACATCGTGTCCCAGGAATAGTTTGACTGACTCAAAGTACGATGGCCCGCCATGGTTTAAGTTGATGACGTGATTGCCAGTTAATGTGGTGTTCTGTACGACCAGCTGGGTTCGGTTTGGGAGGTTTAGGTCGATTCCAGTCAGCCTAGTCTTCGCTATCTGGGCGCATGCTCCATCCGGCAGCTTGATCCAGTCTCCGATTTTAAATTTGCCTTGGACAGCGATTGCTATACCGGCAAACAGTTCCTTTAGGAAGTCTTGTGCTATATATGCTATGCCTATGCCAGATGCTCCAAGCCCGATGAATATCACCAGGGCAGATTGCTCATATATCTGTGTCGTGATAAATACAGCCGTCGTAATCAACATAGTGATGCCAATGCCGTATCTCAGTATTCCGGAGAAGTGTCCGCTTTGGCTATCCTCTACCGACTTAACGAAGGTAAGGATTAGTGTGCGAATAACAACTATCGATATCAGGGTGGCAATCGCTGATCTCACTACCTTCTCATAGTCGAAATTAACACCGATGTTCTGCGGACTAATTCTGTCACTCACATTATATGTACATACAAGAAGGATAGTAATAAACAATCCTGCTATGATGACCCTTAGTTGTCTTCTGTCCATATCTATCATTGATTACAGCGTTGCTATGGCAATACTATCAAGCAAACATTAATAATTTGTTAATTGCCGAAATGAAAAATAAAAATACCATATATTCTCTTCAACTATGATGAAGGAGTAATCTTTTGATTGATAGGCCAGTTTCACGGTCAGAAGCCTATGAATCATTGATAATCAGGGTCGGTAACCCATATGGACCAGATACGAACGGGTCTAATGCATCTTTGAAGATAAAGCGGTGAAGCCTTTAGTTGTCGGACTCTAACAATCTTAAACTTGCACATTGAATCAAATGTCATTAAAATACAGCCATTCGAGTTATCGGCATAATCACATAGCTGCATTGAAGGTAATTATATTCTGTGAGATGGATCGAGAGAGTAGATAGACTAATCGTAACCTGTTGCCTTGCCGTGTCGATTATAGGAGGTATACATGTAGCATCTTGTGCTTCACAACGCCATCTTTTCCAAAAAGTGCCCCGATCATCCACAACGCCAGTTGAATTTCGATCATCCACAGCGCTAGTTGAATTTCAACTTTTTTCAACACCCAATACTCCCAAATCATCCACAACGCCAGTTGAATTTCAAGCTTACCAGACATTGCCTATGCGCCTCCTTGGACAATCCGGTCCAGGTGCAATTGTTTGCCAGACATATCCTATGTACCTCCTTGGACAACCCGGTCCAGGTGCAATTGTTTGTGATCACTTTAGAAATAAATTCGTACTCGTATACCAAGACACATCCTCAGGATGCTACATGGAAAGTCAATTCCTGGTAGAGCTCTGGGTAACTGGAATACCTCGACGGGAATTGACTTCCGTAAAACTCATACGCTTAGGATCGGTAGCGCGACATCCCGACTGGGATACAGGGGCAAACAAGTATGTTAACCCTGAAAAACATATTAGAAGTCTTAGTCTAACAAGCCAGAGCCTTGCTGACGAAATTGAGAGGCGCCTTGGTTTACCAGAGTGTAATACACAGAAGTTCTTCGTATTAGCTGGTAATACAGTTGGTGGTAAATATATTACGCTAGGTAAGCATTGCCCGTACGGTACTTATGTAACATTGATCATGGAGCAGAACGGTTCCGTGACCGAGGTACCCGGAAACCCGTTTGATATAGTACCGAGCGATGATTCCGGTATTAGTACTGAGACTTACTCTGTTATTTGGACCGTATGGCTCGTGTCTCCCGACAAAGTTAAGTTAAGAGTATCAGTCAGCACGATATACGATTCATCCAATCATGATCGTTCGGTTTCGTACGTGGAAATAAAGTATATCTGCGGATCACTTCCGCCTGGTCAGCAAGAACATATTATGGAAGCATTTGAACGGTATCTCGGACTTGGTGGCTTTCCTATAAGTGTTAATCCGCTTAGCCGCTTCGGTGAACTGCTCCCAAAATGCTTCCATCTCCCTAAATGTACTGAATTGAAGTGCAAAACCCAGGTACAAGGTATACCACCGGGTACATGGGAAGCACCCTCTGGGGGTCTGTGCGTCCAGGTGCCCGCAGAAAGTAAGCCCCCTAATCCAGATGCAAAGGAACTCGTGCTTAAATCTGGCGCATACCTCGTGGTTCCGTCACTTGTACAGCTCCAAGAGCTCCTCCCACAGGGTAGACCGTCCCTAAGCTTCTCCCCATCTGTACAGTTCCAAGAGCTCCTCCCACAGGGTAGACCGTCCCTAAGTCTCTCCCCATCTGTACAGTTCCAAGAGCTCCTCCTACAGGGTAGACCGTCCCTAAGCTTCTCCCCATCTGTACAGTTCCAAGAGCTCCTCCCACAGGGTAGACC
>JAITIT010000051.1 GCA_031279295.1 Holosporales bacterium
ACCAGACGACAGACCCACCCGACCCTGCGGAAGTAGAGGGCATAGCACAGGAGGCGATTCAGATAATCCTGAATGAGGGAATAACACTCAGCGACGACCCTGAGGCAACGAAAGGGACACAGATGCAAGCAGCACAGCTCCAAGACACCCTGGACGAAATGCTAGCAACCCCCTGGTAGACGCCGAGCAACGACGCCACCGCACCAGTCCTGTCCCCGCGAGCCTTACTAGCGCGGGGACAGGAATGATACAAAACGGCAGGAGTTAGGCGTGGGAGATGTCATAGAAATTACTAGGAATCGCGTGCAGCATCTTTTTCGAACGCTTGGGACTGCTGTACAGAGGCGGCCTAATGTGTGGTGTCTCATCGCAGGAGCTATGGCGAAGCTCTGTTTCAGCAAACACACATGCCAGCCGCTAATGTTGCCGTCGCTCTCCATCTTGCTATACGCCATGTGGCGATCCACACCAAGGCGACCCTTTGTGCACGGTCTGATGTTCGGAATAGGGATTTTCTCCAGTACGCTGTACTGGATAGCAGAGTCGTTTAAGTGCGTAGGCCTTGATAGTTTACGGTGGCCTGCAGTTGCTTGTTTAGTGCTGTACCTGTCTTTGTATGTAGCAACTGCGAGTCTCCTGTCTGTATCTCTCGCGAAGTCAAGGAGTGGATTCCTGATCCTGTTCTCATGCTTTTGGACGTTGGCCGAGTATGCGAGGGGCATAATATTTACAGGCTTTCCGTGGAACCTGCTAGGGTACCTTACTTACGACTTCCCGTGCTTCTCGCAGATAGCATCTGTACTCGGAAGCTACGGGGTATCGTTTTTTGTGGTTCTCACAATAGCGTTACTCACAACTCGGAGGACACTGCTGTGGGGAATAGCGGTATGTACAGCGGTTTGTTCGTACGGCTATGTTCGATTACATACTCAGGGCGATGTGATTACTCCAGCTGAACGTGTGCACGTTCTGGCGGTACAGCCTTCCATTTCACAGTATGACAAGGTTAACAAAGCGAGGTATGATCAAAATTTGAGCAAGCATATAATCCTGTCAGAATTTAATAATACGCACCTGGAGAAGACGCTGATAGTCTGGCCGGAGGCAGCTATTGATGCTTCTCAGATGAGGCGCGGAGATATCAGGCAATACATAGGAAACCTCATTCGATCTGAGGGGTTGTACATTGTTACCGGGGCAGACAGAATGGATGATGATGGGGGGATGTACAACGGTGCAGTTGTTTTGGGGAAAGATGGCAAAGTGCTACAGACTTACGACAAGAGGCACCTTCTTCCGTTCGGAGAATTTATCCCGGAGTTCCTCCTGGATCTGGGATTACGTAAGGTGACCCCTGGGACACTAAACTTCTCCAGGGGTACATCCTCTCGTACAATCTCAATCGATGGTCTGGAGAAATTCAACTTGGCGATATGTTATGAGATTGTGTTTCCTGGTGATGTGCTGGATGACCGCAATAGCAAGTGGATTTTGAATATCACGAACGATGCCTGGTTCGGTAACTCAGACGGGCCATCTCAGCATATGAGGTCTGTATGTTTCAGAGCAATCGAGGAAGGGCGGGCTATTGTACGTGTTGCGAATAACGGAATTTCATGCGTGATAGATTGCAACGGGAGGGTCGTTAATAAGCTAGAAACGAACGAGATCGGAGCTATCAAAGCTGATATGCCAATGCCATACCGCGATACCTTTTTCTCTGTTCATGGTAACAAGACCATCTTGCTATTGGTGTTTGGTTTGATCGTGATTGTCCTCGTACTGGAGCGTGCTTGCATTAACCGACATCGTCATAATGCCAGTGATGTGCTATAATCTATCATAGGCTCCTGAAATACAAGTGCAACTGTGCCGAAACGGGTGTGCAATAAGGGGTTTAAGCAATCGTCTCGAAACTGGGTGCAGCGGCAAATCAACGATCCATACGTAGTGCTTGCGAGGACGAAAGGGTATAGATCCCGTGCTGCATTTAAGCTCCTTGAGATTCAAAAAAAATTTGAGATAATCAAGAGAGCATCGGTTGTAGTAGATCTCGGAGCCGCCCCTGGGAGTTGGTCTCAGGTGGCTTCGATACTGTGTAAGGACATTATCGCCGTCGATCTACTCGACATCATCCCGCTGCCAAATGTGAGCTTTATACGCGGTGACTTTTTGGAGGAAAGTACAATCAGTAAAGTTCTGAGTATCTTGGATGGTAGGCGCCCAGATGTAGTGCTGAGTGATATGGCTCCGAATACCTGTGGCGTGAGGAAGGTAGATCATATCAGGATCATGAACTTGGTGGAGGCGGTATATATGTTTTGTGAGGAAATGCTGGCGCATGGAGGTACAATGGTGGTGAAGACGTTCCAAGGAGGATCAGGTGCTGATATCCTGCATAAGATGAAAGTTAGATTCAAAACAGTCAAGCACTTCAAGCCGCTCTCTAGCAGGAAGGAGTCGTCGGAACTCTACGTTGTATCTACGGGATTCCATGCTACCGCAGTCCAAGGGAACTAAGCTCTCCGTATCGACCGGATGCCGGCACAACTCTTTCAGCTCGTTACATCCAATGTTGAGCTCTGTTTCAGCTTCGCTCTCCATTTGCATCCTCACCGTTGCATCGCTTGTCTACTTCCAGCCGGCTGAAGTGATACTTTTCATCCGTTGTTCTATTATCTCTCCATCTGCGCCATTATATAGCCTCGGCTATTCCTGCTTGCACTTTCCAACCAAGATTAGCAGCACATCAAATGCTCCAGCTTTATATTTCTATCCCCGCTGAAAGTAGTAATTGACAACGTCTCATATGTTAAACTACAATCGCCGCGACGGAAACATAAAACACGAGGCAGGAAGACAAGATGAAGATAACAATTAGTGGGGTAGCGGCTATAATCGCCACGGCAACAGCAACAGCGTCTACGTATGACAGTGTGAGGGCAGACCTACATCCCATACCGGGAGACGTACAGGGAGCAATGAACAGGCTACAGAAAGATCCGAATTACTGGCGCACCAAACCCGGCGGCAGAACGCAATGTCAGATAGGAGCTAATGGAAACCTCGTCCGGATAGATTTCGAGCACACGCGAGGCAGTGGCCCCACCTCCAGCAAACTCGTGCACGCAAGAGAGGACACTAGAGAAGCCAAAATTGAAATAGCACTAGAGGCCCTGAGGATAAAAATAGAGCAGGCGAGAAGACTGCCACCACCTGCAAGTGGTTACGACGAAGCGTTCAGCGTACTCGTCGGCGGACAAGACACGCTGCAGCAGCAAGGCAGAACCAGCAGGCAGCTGCTGTGGGAGGTGAGGACGCAAGCACGCAGTGCGCGAGCACAAACCACGACAGACGCACAGGTGGGCGGAATGCGCGGAAGATACATCGTGGGATACGAGGAGTGGAAACATAAGCAGCTGGAACTCAACGCGTCGCTAAACCAGTCGCTGCGGGAGCGCAGACGGCAGGAGGCGAAAATGAAATGCGAGACGGAAAAGATAGAACAACTCAGACAACAGGAGGAGGAGGCATGTAAAGAGGCGAGAGGAGAATATCACAAGCTAGGAATCGCGCTACAAAAGCAGCGAGAGCGAGCAAGGCGGGCAGGAACAGAAGAAGAACACAGACGCGAAACCGAGGAGCTGGAGGGAGAAATAAAACGCCGGAGTGAGGCAGTAACACAAGCAGGACAGCGTGCCCAGAGAGTGCGCGATGAGATGGAAGAAGCAGGGCACAAGATCGCCGAGGCGCGCTTAAAGATAGAGACAGCTATGAGGCTGGAAGAGCAGCTAACAGAAGTCATCAGCAGAGAGCGACTAGACAGGAACAAAGAAAAGATAAGACGGGTAGACGCACTGATTCAAAAAATGCCGATGAGGCCCGCAGGAGAGATGGGGGACGCAGAACTTTATGTAGAGACGGTGGTAGCGCAGGACGAGTACGCAACGCTCGAAAGAGGAGAAGCAAAAGCACCAGCAGAACGCAAAGCGGCAGCGGAAAAACTAAACCAATACCGGGCAGAGGAAGACCGCATAAAGCAACAGCTGCAACGAATGAGAGAAGGCGGGAGGGGGCGCGAAAGTGACGGGCCGGACGGACAGACACAGACACCACCCAACGAGAGGGTGGACATGCAAGCTAGGGAGCACGAACTCCTGTGCGAGCTAGCAACCCTACAGAACCAGATGGGCATTACGGAACTAAGACAGGGCATGATACCGAGAGACGATGAGCAGCGAGATAGGCTGGGCATAGCATGTGCGGCGTACAGGGACTTGGGAGACGAGGTAGTTAGGAGAGAGCGCAGGGCAGTGGGGCACGGACTAATAACCACACACACACTCGCACTAGACATCCAAAGGGCAAACAGAAGATGGATACGACGATACCTGAGGCCCGTACAAAGTCTGGGCAAACAGGTAATAGTGGATGAGCGAGCGAAGAGTGTATACATCAAGCTAGCAAACGGTGCGTGGACTAGAGTTAGAACCCCATACGAAGCAATTGTCATGAGGATAGCGGAGGAGGAAAGCGAAGTGGCGCGGGACCAGCTACGAGCAGCCTGCGAGAAGATGAACCAAACAGCCGACCCATATGAGATATGGCTAATCACGAAGGAGACAAAGCGAAAAATAAGGGACGCAGTCGAAAGGGCAGAGAACGCGATCCAGGAGGAGATTAAAGACATGAACCAATGGATCCTCCAAAACCTACCAGGGCGAGCCGAATACGGCCAGGTCACACTGTCCGGGGAAAGCATAGACCCGGAGGTAACCGAACTAACCGAAAAGCAGGAGGCGGCAAGACAACGCTTCGAAGAAGACCTGATGAGAATCGGACAACTACCCGTGGAGCAGCGGGAGCAGGAAATACGGGAAGCAGTGGTACAACTCGACCGGGGCACCGAGTGAGGGGAAACAGCAGGCTGGCAGTAGGAACCCACAGGGGTCACACAGCAGGCGGATACGACAAGCGAGGCAGAGCAGATGAGTCATAAACATAGGGCGACGCTGTGATGCATCGAGACAAGCGGGTGGAGCTAAGCTTCACCCGCTTGTCAATTCCTGTGTGAAATTATCATGAGCTAATTCGGATCAAATGAGTGCAATAGGGTGAGTGCAATAAGGCGGGTAGTTCGCAGTTGACATGCCATAAGGCCTGTCGTACTCTGTACGTGTGATGGCTCTGGGGGTAACTATGTTCCTAGTAAGTATAGGAAGGGGCGTCATATCGTTTCTCTCCTCTATCGGTAGGCTCTCTTGGTTTCTTGCAGAGAGCCTCATAATTGGAATGATGCCACGGTATCACTGGAAGCAGATGGGACAGCAGGCTGTACAAATTGGATACTTCTCGCTGCCTGTGGTGGGTATGACAGCACTATTTACAGGGATGGCGATGACACTACAGTGTTACACCGGATTCTCGAAGCTCACTGCCGAGAGCGCGATCCCATCAGTCGTGATGATTGCGATGACGAGGGAGCTAGGGCCAGTCTTAACAGCTCTCATGGTTGCTGGAAGGCTAGGAGCATCTATGACGGCTGAGATTGGTACTATGAAAGTTACTGAGCAAATAGATGCCTTGACTACGCTATCTGTCAGCTCGTACAAATACCTCGTATTCCCTAGGATCCTTGCCGGTACGATCTTCCTACCATTCTTGGTGTTCATAGATGATATCATAGGAATCTTGGGAGGGTATTTGGTGGGGGTGCACTACCTACACTTCAACGCCGCAAACTACATCTACAACACCATCACATCGATGTCGACCTGGGACGTTACTTCCGGATTAATCAAGGGAGCCGTCTTTGGATTCATAATCTGTGTCATGGGATGCTATCACGGGTACCTTTCGAACAGGGGAGCAGAAGGTGTCGGTAGAGCTACCACAAACTCTGTCGTATCGTCCTCAATCATGATACTGTTATTAGACTGTATCCTGACGTTCGTTCTGTTCTGATAGTTGGGGAGAGTGGCAGTGGAGTATGTAGTTGAAGTCGAAAATTTGGAGCATTCATTTTGCAGGAAACCAGTGCTGCGTGGAGTATCATTCAAGATACGCCGTGGTGAGTCGTACGTAATAATAGGTGGATCAGGCTCTGGAAAGTCTGTACTCATGAAGTGCATCCTCAGGCTTATTAAACCAAAGGCTGGGATAGTGAAGATCAACGGGAAGGATGTTTCATTGCTATCACAGAAAGAAATGTACAGCACGTTGCTGAAGTGTGGAGTGCTGTATCAAGGAGGAGCACTGTTCGACAGCCTTAACGTTATAGACAATGTTTCGTTTGGGTTGGTGTACGGATGTGGGATGTCTAAGAAAACTGCCTATAAGAAAGCTATGAAAAATTTGGAGGCAGTAGACCTGGGATCGGAAATAGCCAGGGTCTTTCCAGCTGAACTCTCTGGAGGTATGAGGAAGAGGGTAGCCCTCGCCAGAGCAATCGCCACAAATCCAGACATTATATTTTTCGATGAGCCAACAACTGGTCTTGATCCAATTACAACAGGAGTGATCGATAACCTGATAGTGAGATGTACGAAGGAGATGGGCATCTCAGCACTTTCAATAACGCACGATGTTGCTAGTATGAAGAGGATCAGCGATACGGTTGGTCTCATACATGATGGGAGAATAATATGGGAAGGTAACAACAACGATCTCACCACGACGGATGATCCACATGTCAGACAGTTTATTGACGGCTCACCAACTGGTCCATTCACGAGATCTTAGCGTACTACGATTAGTACATTCGGTATCAGCTCACTAACAGAGATGTTGGATTTTGGAGATACATTACTAGTGAGCTCAGAAACGCTGCTGCTGCTGCTCCGTCGATTACCCTATGATCCACTGAGTATCCTATCTCCAACATATGAGCTGCCACAAGCTCATTATGTTCCTTGTACACCGGCACTTTGTTAACTTTTCCTATTGACAGTATGCTCCCTTGGTTGGAGTTAATAATCGCAAAAAAATGATTGACACCGTACATGCCAAGGTTGGATACTGTAATTCCGCCTCCTGTGATTTGCCGTAATGTAAGGCTCTTTGTCCTTGCAAGGTGGGTTAAGCTCTTGATTTCACTAGATATCTCGATGAGTCCCTTACTGTCTGCGTACTCTACAACAGGAGTTACAAGCCCATCCTCCACGGATATTGCTATTGCTATATCGACATTCTTAAACCTTCTAATCTTGTCGTTGCACCAGGCGACATTGACACCTTGGTGTTTCGATAACGCAAGTGCAACAGCCTTTACTATCAGATCATTGATTGTTATTTTTGTTTCTATGATATTACTGCTATTGATTTCTCCGCGCATTCTCATGAGATCGGTGACATCTGCAGTCACGCTAAGGTAAAAGTGGGGGATATCCCGCTTAGATTTAGTGAGTTTCTCTGCAATGATCATTCTAATGCGGGACGGCGTGGTATCGATATACATGGCGCTATCCTCATTCTCTCGGAGCTGTCCCAGAATTCTTTTAACATCTGCCTGTACAATTCTAGAACCGGGTCCGGAACCTATAATTTTTGTGACATCAATGCTGTACTCGCTCGCCATCTTTTTTGCAAGTGGTGAAATACGCATCATGCTGGTACCACCAAGTGAGGTGGCTGCACTGCCAGTCTTACACACTTCCTTACAATTTGTACAATGACGTAGAGGGGCTGATGCTGAAGCATGTGCAGGACTATTGCTCATGTTTACGCCAGAAATCTGGTCATCTGTTTCAACCATTACATTGGTGATCCGTGAGAATTGATTGTCGCATTGAGCTACTGGCTGCGCTTCAGAAGGTATAGACATTACTTCGCTGATAGCTCTGGCAACATCCTCATCAGAGTCTCCATTTTGCCTCAGTATTGCAATTACTGATCTGACTGGTACATCATGCGTTCCTGCTGGCATTACTATCTTTTCCAGAATGCCGGAGCAGGTAGCCTCCACTTCCATCGTGGCTTTGTCGGTGTCAATATCCAGTATAACATCCCCAGCTTCGATATAGTCACCTTCTTTTTTGTACCACGCAACGATATTGCCCATTTTCATCGTTGGGCTGAGCATCGGCATATCTACTCTGAGAGGCATACTGTTTTTCATCTTGCGCCTGGTCAGTTAGTTTTGCTGTATTCCGCTACCAAAGTCAACCTGAATTTGCTATCAAACACACACGTCAACTGGCTTATAGGTTGAGAGCAGCCATCCAATTACGCCAGATCTTTGAAATGATTTATGATACCAAGGTAGATGTTCTTCAACTTCCCCAGCTCCTCCTCAGTGATAAACTCGTTAACGATGTGTGCTCCCGTGATTAGTGATCCTACCTCGACGACATCTGTGATTTCTCTGATGTACAGTGCATCCGAATTCCCGCCGTCGGTTCCGACACTGGGAGCTTTGTTAGTTGTATTCTCTATGGCATTACATACGAAGCTCACGAACTCGTCGCGTGAGCCGATGAATGGATAGCCCAGTCTTTCGAATGCGATATCTATGTTATCCGGAGTCTGTGATCGAATATGTGCCTCGAGGCCATCGACATCCCAACGGTCATTGAACCTGATATTGAGCTTCGCTGTGGCGATTTGTGGAATCACATTCCTGACGTCATTTCCAACGTCGACAGACGTCAGCTGTATACTTGATGGTGCGAACTTCGCACTGCCTCCATCAAGCGGTGTCTCAGTGAATGAGTGTAAGAACCTGACGAACGAGTGGAGGTGATTTCCGAGCTCATTGCCATTGGCGACGTGCGCTTGATAGCCATGTGAGGTGAGGTCTACGTTTAGACTACCTCTACACCCGATCTTGACGTACCCGCCGGCGGTGACTCGAGAGCAGCTTTCGCATAGCACGCATCCTGTGATCCTCTCCCCGGTATTCTTGAGGAATTCTACAATTTGCCTGGTGCCTGTACTCCCGCCTATCTCCTCGTTGCTCGTCAGGATTATGCTGATCGAAAATCCGTAGGACGATGTCGTTGTGACGAAATCCCTGATGGCTGTCAGGCATGACGACAACGGTCCTTTCATGTCATTCGTACCCCTGCCATATAGCTTGCCGTCCTCTTCAGTTAGCATAAATGGGTCGGTTGTCCATCCGTCTAATGGTGGTACTACATCAACGTGGCCCGCGAAGCAGAGGTTCTTTCTATGGTTCCCGAGCTTAGCATATAGGTTGCTCACGTCGTCACACCGTAGCCTTGTGCACACGAATCCAATCCTCTCGAGGAAATGTGCGCAGTAATCAATTGCATCATCACCAAAGGGTGTGATGGTCCTAAAGCCGACTAGGTCGGATAAAATGGCCTTACGAGTACGTCCCATAGCAGAGGCTCGTGAATTCCTACAAATAGCACCGTTGTTGCAGTTAGTGACATTCTAGCACATTTGTCTTGCAATTTTTGTATATTTCACATACGATGTACGCGACAAATCTTTTCAAGATGCGACGTGAATTATGTCAGAAAAAATAATAAACGTACAAGACGCGCTGCTAAACTATGTCAGGAAAAATAAGATTCCTGTCACGATCTTTCTGATGAATGGAGTTAAGATAACTGGGCTCGTCTCGTGCTTTGACCAGTGTTCCGTGATAGTGAAAAAGGAGGGGTATATTCAGATGCTTTATAAGCACGCGATCTCGACATTCTCACCACATGGGGCAGTTAATATCTTTGACTGGAATGCTCAGCAGGGAGGTGGAGGAAGTAGCGGTGGTAGTGGATACAGGCAGTCTACCAGATCGCGGCAGCATTATAGGGATGAGGGAGGCGAAAGCGAAGATGAGCCTGATGAGGATTATGATGATGAGTTCGAGGAGTTTGAGATAGATGAGGAGGAGGACAAAGATGACAGGGATGACAGGGAGAAGTATCCGTAGGAATGGATTTTGATGTTGTCGTAATAGGTGGCGGCCCTGGTGGGTACGTCTGTGCTATCAGAGCTGCTCAGCTTGGCCTGAAGGTTGCCGTTGTAGAACGGGATAAGCTTGGTGGAGTATGCCTCAATAGCGGATGTATCCCAACGAAAGCGATGCTTCAGTCATCGAAGATCCTACACTACATAAATCGTGCGCAGGAGTTTGGAATCGCCTGCGGGACAGTAGAAGTAGCCCTTGATGCTATCGTTGCAAGGTCGCTTGGGATTGTATCCGGTATGAACGGAGGAGTAGCAGGACTTCTGCCGAAGCACGGGGTAACCGTCATCACAGGAGATGCCAAACTCAAGGATAAGAACACTGTGATGGTTGTCGACTCTGACGGAGAGATCTCAGACGTATCCGCAAGGAATGTCGTAATTGCGACTGGGGCTTCCCCGCGTATGTTGCCAGGCATTCCTAGTTCGCTGGTAGAGAAGGGATTGGTGTGGACTTCGAAGGAGGCTATCTTTCCGAAGTTCCTACCGCGGAAGCTCCTCATTATTGGATCGGGAGCCATAGGCGTCGAACTAGCCTCGTTCTACAACGTCATTGGTGCGGATGTGACAATCGCTGAGATACAACCCAGGATATTGGTGCAGGAAGATGCAGAGATAGCCGAGCACGCCCGCAAAGCTTTTCTAAAGCACGGCATCAAAATCAAGACCGAAGTTCAGGTTCAGAACTTCATAGAGCGTAACGGACGAGTTGCAGTTGACTTTGTCGGAACAACAGGAACCACGGACAGCTGCGAATTCGATGCAGCCGTCCTAGCAGTAGGCATCGTGCCAAACATCTCAGACCTTAATCTCTCAGAGGTTGGCGTCGAGATACATCTTAATGGTACCATAAAAACCCTCGACTATCAAGAGACATGTGTGCCAGGGATCTACGCGATTGGCGATGTTGTCTCGCCTCCGTGGCTTGCTCATAAGGCTTCGAGGGAAGGGATCATAGCGGCCGAGCGCATAGCTGGACTACGTGAGATCGTCCCCATAGCTCTCGACACAATTCCGGCATGTACGTACTCCAATCCGCAGATCGCATCGATAGGAATGACGGAGGAGAAGGCTGTTGCTGCAGGACTTGCTATCAAGGTTGGTAGGTCTAACTTTAGGGGAAACGGTAAGGCAGTGGCTACTGGAGAACCTGGTGGGTTTGTGAAGGTCATCTTCGGGGAGCGATACGGTGACCTGCTTGGAGCGCATATGGTGGGCTACGAAGTTACAGAACTGCTTCCGATTTTTTCATTGGCAATCTCGGCTGAGCTCACTAGTAGCGAGCTGATGGCAGCGATCTTCCCGCATCCAACGATGTCCGAGTGCCTGCAGGAAGCTGTCTACGATGCGTTTGGTATGGCGATTCACGGATAACCTAACCCCCGTTTTTTGTGGCTAGACTTTCCATGTTTTATGTACAATGTTGATTATACTCTGGGTGTGTTGGAATTGTGTGGAGCCGATATGGATATCTCGTTTTTAACGTCTATCAATGCTGAAGATGTAGGGGCCGTCGTAGTAGTAGTAACTACGAAGGACAGTGTTCCTTCCATTGTGGATCGTGTGAAATCATTGATTGAGCCAGGTTGCGTGGATGCTGCGTTCGCCGCGATGACAGGCTTCAAGTATGGTAATACAGAGGGGCTTACCGCCGTATCGACCGGGGTGAAGCGTGAGCTCCTGATTGTAAGCGCTGGTGATAGGGCCCTGTTCTCTAGAGCTAGCTTCGAGAAGCTGGGTGGGCGTATCTTCGATGGCATATTAGCCAAGGAGGCAAAGGTGACTATCCTTAACACAGTTGAGTCTACTGAGTTTCCGGAGGCAGCAGCATACATAGCCTCAGGCATATCATTGAAGTCCTGGACATTCGATAAGTACAAGACTATCAAGGCTGATCGGAAGATCAGTAGCATTGTGTGTGAGACGGGATACGTTGACGAGAACACAAAGGTGCTAGCGCGATTGGATGCCGTGAAAGAAGGTGTGTTCACCGTCAGGAGCATGGCAACTGAGCCGGCTAATGTGATGACTACTGATCAGGTCGTGGCGGAGGCGAGGAAGCTGAAATCTCTCGGTGTAGAGATTACGGTGCTTGATAGAAAGAACATGGAAAGCTTTGGGATGCACGCTCTCCTTGGAGTAGGGCAGGGCAGCGCTCAGCCATCGTACTCTGTCATCATGGAATACAAGGGAAGCAATAACGCTCCTATTGCGCTAGTTGGCAAAGGGCTCACATTCGATTCCGGTGGAATCTGTGTGAAGCCCGCGAATAGGATGGGTGAGATGAAGGAGGATATGACAGGGGCCGCTGTCGTCATCGGAGCAATCGAGGCTATTGCATCACAGAAGCTGAAGACTAATGTTGTGGGATGCATAGGCGTCGTCGAAAACATGATATCTGGGAATGCTCAGAGACCAGGAGATGTGGTGACATCGATGTCTGGGAAGACGATAGAGGT
>JAITIT010000030.1 GCA_031279295.1 Holosporales bacterium
GATGAGGTAGGGATAGGTGATGAGGATGAGGTAGTAGAGAGAGGATGTTATGTAGGAGAGATGCAGAGGAAAATAGGTACACTACAGGAGTTACTGAATAGGTATGAGGAGAGAGAGGAAAGGTTAAGGAATGATGAGGGAGAGATTTAGTACACTGGAGGAGAAAATCGAGGCCATACCAGCAGTAATATCCTGGCGACAGAAAGAACTGCAAGCAGCATATGACATGGTCGACGCCTGTAACATTCCTGTACACAGCCGTGATATGCTAACAGAGTAAATATATACATCAGCACAGACCATAGATGACAAGACGGTGGAGGGGCGGACATCTGGGTAGACATGGCGAATGTACAAAGGAACACCATCATACAAACAGTGGTGATGCGCATCAACGAACGGACAGAGTCAGAGCCAGCAAGAGGCCTCATATTTTATAATGCAACTATACCCGGCACATAATGTCGCACGACACTTTATGAGGGATGATGGAACGTCATTCTATACTCAATGCGCAAGCATAGACTGGGGCCAAATTGCAATCATAGCGCTACACTACGGCGCCAGCAGACAGAATGTGAACCCAGTGTTCACACGAGACACCGGCCTAACTGGAGTCACTTATAGCCTTGGGGGAGAGACTATGGATAGCACTGCGCTGCAGGGGACTATAGACGTACCAGTCAAAGGTTGGCTGACCACAGAGGTGGACAACCTCGGTAGCTCGACACGGTAGGAAGGCCGCGGAGCCTGTGCTGGATGGCTATCATAGGAGAGTATACAGCTCCTAAGTAACCAACTACATAGCAGCAGTGAGATAAGAATTCAGTAGCTGTGATGGATCTTAAGTAGCTGTGGGATCGTTGCAGCTACAGAATGTAATCGCCTTGCTCTTGCAGGCTCTCATACACAACCTGCAGAATGCGCATCGGCCGGCGTTCCAGGAGTACTCTCCTGCAGCTTTAATCTTGATTACACCACATGGGCAAATATTCTCACAAGCCTTACATCCGACGCAAAGCTCTGAAGAAACAGTCAATACCCTATGCGATGACCAGCTTCGTGGATCCGCACGATTTGTGACCGGCTTCCTGAAGCAGCACTTGATACCGACAGCAAGCGCACGGAAGATGTCCATTGGTACGAATATTTTTACGAGTTTCCTAATCATCGGAAATCTTAAGAGCCTCTATAAATGCCTTCTGTGGAATCTCCACATCACCAAACTGCCGCATTCTCTTCTTCCCTTCCTTCTGCTTATCGAGAAGCTTACGTTTACGTGTTATGTCGCCGCCGTAGCACTTTGCCAAAACATCTTTCCGCAAGGCAGACACGGTTTCTCTAGCAATGATCTTACCACCGATTGCGGCCTGGATTGCAATCTTGAAGAGCTGCTTTGGGATGAGATCCTTAAGCTTTGCGCAGAGTGCTCTGCCGCGCTTCTCAGCTTTGCTCCTATGGACAACCATTGATAGTGCATCGACGGGCTCTGCATTCACGAGTATGGTTACCCTGACGAGATCTCCCTCCCTGTATTCGGTTGGTTGATAGTCGAACGAAGCATACCCCTTAGTTGATGATTTGAGCTTATCATAAAAATCGAAGACCACTTCGTTGAGCGGAAGAAGGTATTGAACAACAGCTCTGTTACCGGTGAAGCGGATATCTACTTGCTCTCCCCGTTTGTCCTCACAGAGCGCTAGAACATTCCCTATATACGTCTCAGGAACCATTATAGTTGCCCTGATCCACGGTTCCTCAATCTTGTCGATCTTAACGACATCCGGCATTTCAACTGGATTGTGGAGCTTTATTATCTGGCCGTTCGTGAGGAAGATGCTATATATGACACTGGGAGCCGTAGTAATTATGTCGATGTTGAACTCTCTGTCCAGCCTCTCCTGGATAATCTCGAGGTGAAGAAGACCGAGAAATCCACAGCGAAATCCGAACCCGAGAGCAGCCGATGTTTCTAACTCATAGCTGAAGCTCGAGTCGTTCAGATGTAGCTTCTGGAAGCTCTCCTTGAGTTTTTCAAACTCTGATGAATCGACTGGGAAAATTCCACAGAATACCACGGGAATCGAAGGCTTAAACCCCTGCAGAACCTTTGAGCAAGGGGCTCGCTCATCTGTAATCGTATCACCTACATTGCAGTCTGCGATATCCTTTATGCTGGCAGTAATGAAGCCAACCTCTCCAGCCATTAGCTTGTCTGTTATCACCTTCTTTGGAAGGAAATACCCGACGCTGTCTACGGTATATGTGGCACTAGTAGACATCATCCTGATTCTCATTCCAACGCTGATTTCCCCATCGAATATCCTCGCTAGGATCACAACGCCGAGGTACTGATCATACCAGCTGTCCACCAACATTGCGCAGAGTCCTCCAGCATTAGTTAGCTTGGGAGATGGAAGCGTGTGGACTATGGCTTCAAGAACATCCCTCACTCCGTCACCGCTCTTCGCTGAAATCGCAATCGCGTTGCTGGTATCGAGTCCTATGACCTCGCTTATCTGGAGCTTGGTAGCTTCGACATCAGCTGCTGGAAGATCTACCTTGTTCAATACCGGGATGATCTCATGATTGCAATCGATTGCCTGGTATACGTTAGCCAGAGTCTGGGCTTCCACTCCCTGCGCTGCGTCAACGACAAGGATCGATCCATCGCATGCAGTGAGTGATCTACTTACCTCATACGCAAAATCAACATGGCCAGGAGTATCTATGAGATTCAGTATGTACGTCTCCCCATCGAGGGCATTGTACGTTAACCTCACGGTCTGTGCTTTGATCGTGATTCCTCTCTCCCTCTCGATATCCATCGAATCAAGGACCTGAGTCTTCATCTCCCTCTTATCGAGTCCACCGCAGATTTCTATCATCCTATCAGCGAGGGTGGACTTCCCGTGATCTATGTGCGCTATTATCGAGAAGTTTCTGATGCGGTTCATTATCTGCATATGTAGTCCTTATGATGGATTGATGATACCAGATTTGTAAAGGTCTGGAAATGCCTCCTCTCTAACATTTTCCCAACTGTATAGTTCCGGAATGTGATGATGCGATAGGCTATGCAAGGTAGTTTAAAGATAAATATTCTTTCCCCAACGAATCACCATCATTTCAGGCATAGGAATGATGAACGGGACACCGCTCTCAAATAGAATGGGATAAGCTACAAAATTATTCGCCTAGCTAGACTGTACAAACCCACCTGAACCTCAGATTTCCAAGTGGTGCCGATTGAGGGACTTGAACCCCCGACCTACTGATTACAAATCAGTTGCTCTACCAACTGAGCTAAATCGGCTTCTCAGATTCTATCATAACATGGGGCGAGTGATCGGGGTCGAACCGACGACCTCTAGAGCCACAATCTAGCGCTCTAACCAGCTGAGCTACACCCGCCATCGTACGTCACATGTTCTCACACAACCAACTGATAAGTCAATGAAAGAAACGACCCTGTGTTACAAGTTCATCTACCTCGACGGCAGTTCAGACCTCCAGAACGCCTTTAATATACTTCATTAGGAAACATACCCTGTGTCACATATGTGTTGCCCATAATATCTCTTCCTCAATAACACAACATCTTGCATTAACTTCCTGTTACTCTTGTGCTGTAAGCGTCATGTCTGTGTTATATTATGGGCGTGATTATATTCAAAGTGTTCGCCTGAAGATCCAGCCTTTAAAGCCAACCATCAAAACTATGTTTCCATGCAGTAAAGAAGCTATTTAGGATGTGCTCAATAGCACATGGCGAGGACCGGCCTCTCCTCCGCCTGTTGATTAATTTTCTCCTTAAGTTAGGTATTGTATATGGGAAGAGTTAAGGAATAGTTACAAGTGAGAAATTATTTATGGTGGGTGAGGGGATGGTGTGGATGCACAGAACTTAAACAATTAGGTGACGTGTATCGTGTCAGATGGTAGAATGCCTGGCAAACACGTAGTTCAAAGCTGATGGGTATGTCCGCAAAGGTAATAGTTCTTGGAAACCAAAAAGGCGGTACCGGGAAGTCTACCTTAGCGATGCACCTTGCTGTTTCTTTGGTGTGGAAGGGGTACACCGTTGCTACGGTGGATGTTGATGCCAGGCAGGGGACTTTCTCTCGATACATCGAGAATCGCGAGAAAACAAAGCAGCTTGATAATAGGGTTTTGATGCCGTTCCATACTCCGCTTCTAGAAAGCGGGGCGGCCTCTAAGGTTGAGGCTAATATGGAGAACTCAGAGGCCTTTACAAAATTGTTACACTCCTTGAGTGGGTATGACTACATAGTAGTAGACACACCCGGTAGTGACTGTAGTCTATCAAGGATAGCGCATTCGTTTGCAGACGTTGTCATCACTCCAGTAAATGAAAGCTTTGTTGATCTTGACCTATTGGTACATGTTGACGGTTCGAGCGCAACGATGCTTAAACCGAGCATATACGCTGAGATGGTATGGAATCAGAAGAAGGAGAGAGCTGTAAGAGACAAGGGGCAAATCGATTGGATTGTCTTGGTTAACAGAATGCCGAATGTGATTTCTCGGAACCGCCAGGAGTTCGAAAAAATTCTGTTGGCCTTGTCTAAAAGAATTGGATACAGAGTCGCTACAGGGTTCAAGGAACGCGTTATCTTCAGAGAGCTTTTCCTGAGTGGATTAACACTGCTAGATCGCGACGTTATATCCGCGCAGACTAGCCTATCACATATCGCAGCAAGGCAGGAGTTGAAGGATCTGTTAAGAGCCCTAAATATAGCTGATGCATATTCGTCGTTGGCATCAGGTGTCTCGTCATAATTTGTAACATTTCTTCATGCATATGCTGTGTCATAATTCCCTGATCTTGGTATTCTATTGGGTTAGCTAAATGTGCGGAATAGTCTCAGTTTTGAGTCTTGATGAGGATTGTATCTTAGACAGAATCCTTGGCGCCATGGAACGGTTGGAGTACCGTGGTTATGACTCAGCAGGCATCGCGTGCATAGACGCTTCCGCAAAACTGCATCGTGTGAGATCAGTTGGCAGGATGGCCAAATTACGTGATGCAGTAAGAACTGACCAATGGAGCAGCATTAATGGTGGAGCATGGATTGGACACACCAGGTGGGCGACCCACGGTCAAGTGGCGGAGCGCAATGCTCATCCCCATGTGTGTGATGGCGTTGCGATAGCTCACAACGGCATTATCGAAAATTACCAGAGCCTAAAGAATGAGCTCATAAGTGCTGGATACGAATTTGAGAGCGATACGGATTCTGAAGTCATTGCAAAGCTCATCGCATACTACGTCAAAACGCGTGGCTTGCAGTTTGAGGAGGCGTGTAGGGAGTGCATGCATGTTCTACAAGGGACGTTCGCAATCGTTGCAATTTCCCAGAATGTACCTAACACGCTCATCGGGATGAAGCTTGGTTCTCCAATGGCAATCTGTATTGATGGTCAATGCCGGAATTTTTATATCGCATCCGATGCGATAGCAATGTCATCTCTCTCTAACAGCATTACATATCTCTTGGAAGGAGACTTCGTTGTTGCGACCAGAACTCAGGGTGGCATTACCTATACGATAACTAGCTCTGACGGGTTGGAGGTTGAGCGGGGAGTAGAGCCGAACAAAATCCAGGCATCCTGCGTCGGCAAAAATGGATACGAGTCATTCATGCTTAAGGAGATTTGTGAAGAGGCAATTGTTGCCAGGAGGACATACGATACGTTCGATCCTAGAATTATAGACATATCCAAATTTAGTAAGGTCTCACTCATCGCATGCGGCACATCATACTACGCATGTCTCCTCGCAAAGTACTGGATCGAGGCTCTCATCAAGATACCAACTGATGTTGAGGTAGCATCCGAATTTCGCTATAGGAATCCTGTGATGGTTACGAGTGCGCTATACATCTTCGTGAGTCAATCTGGGGAGACTATAGATACACTGTGTGCGATGAGATTAGTGAAGGAACGTAGTTGCACAACTCTAGCAATTGTTAACGTGGATGGTTCCTCCATTGCGAGAGAAGCGGATATTACAATCATTACACCTGCTGGGCCAGAGATTGGCGTGGCATCAACTAAGTCCTTCGTATCACAGATCATGATGCTGTTATTGATGTGCGTCCCTAAAGAGCGCGTTGATATCGTGCAGATTGAGACGGCTATCAACTCGGTGCTAGCTGACAAACACAACATGGAAGAGATCGCAAGATTTATCGTTGGAAGTAGGAGCGTGTTTTACATAGGACGTGGCCCGAGTTATCCAATTGCGCTAGAGGGAGCACTAAAAATGAAGGAGCTCTCGTACATGAATGCAGAAGGGTATCCGGCTGGGGAAATCAAACATGGTCCCATTGCCCTCATAGATGATGAGGTGTGTACAGTTGTCATAGCTCCGCACGATGAGTACCTCGATAAAACAATCTCGAACATGCAGGAGATCATCGCTAGAAACGGTAGTGTACTGCTACTTGCATCCCAAGACTTCAGGGAGCACATGCGGGAGATTAGTTCCCATGGTGCCACAGAGTGCTTATTCTTGCCGACATTGCACAATGTGTATAATCCATTTGTCTTCGGAGTTGCAGTGCATCTTATAGCGTACAATGTGGCGAAATCCATTGGGCGTGATGTCGATAAACCCAGGAACTTGGCGAAGTCAGTGACGGTTGAGTGATAGATATTAGTGATACGTCGATGAAATATCTTAATTTTTATACCCATCGAGGACTATGGACGTTAATAAATATTTAACCAAAACCAGATATAATAATAAGTACAAAAAAATGTATTCTTGTGAATGTTATGAAAAACAATTGTGTTGAGATATCAGTTTTCGGAGAAAGAAACTACAGGCTGTTCCTCGATGTGATAAAGCAGGAACTCGATGCGCTAAGGATTATAGATATCAACGCAGTGCAGGCGTTCATCCTGCTAAATATTAACGAGAGCATAGTAACGGTAGGAGACATCATCACCAAGGGATATTACATCGGTTCCAATGCTTCATATAACATTAGGAAGATGAACACGAGCGGCTATATCCAGCAGATACAGTCCGACTACGATAGGAGAGCAGTTTTTCTCAAGCTTACTGATAACGGATTTGCCCTTTGCAACAAGCTAGATGCAGTGATAAACAAGTATGCTTCTGAGTTCGCTCCAGGAACTAAGGGGAAGATCGATCTAGACCAGTGTGCACTTACCCTGAAAAAAATAGAACATTTTTGGAAGGATCTCCTGGCTAGAAGGTAGTAGCCCAAATGCCATACAAAGCTGTTAGTAGCTCCCCAAAGCAATGTATCACACATACAGTGTGGCATACCAGAAATCTCATGTCAAACAATTTACTGCTTCTTGAGGAGATAGCCCAAAATTCACGTAAGAGATGCAAGTTCAGTTTAAAGGTTTGTTGAGGCGGTACATTGCCTTCTAGTTGAAGGGTTGTAAGATCCACTGCCTACCAGTGCTTATGGCAGGTGCAACATCATAAGGAAGGTGCTCTGATCGCTGTGTTAGGATTGGTAGAGTATCTTCCAGCAAGCTTCACTATCTAAGCTTACAACTAGGGGGTTTTGAGATCTGTCTCAAAACTAGGTGAACATATAAATTAGGTGAACATGTAAATTTTGCGAGAACAGCTTTGACACCATCCTGGTGGCGTAGTACAATCTGGCATGAGGATGGCACCATTGGTGTGTCCTGTGGAATTTTTGTGTACACTAAGAAGGATGTTAAATGCCTACGATTAATCAGCTGATTAGGTCGCCTAGGAAACCGAAGGTAACGAGGAACAAGGTTCCAGCACTTGAAGGATGTCCGCAGAAGAGGGGAGTGTGTGCTCGTGTTTTCACAACTACTCCGAAGAAGCCCAACTCGGCTATGAGAAAGGTCGCACGTGTTCGTTTGACGAATGGTTATGAAGTAACAGGCTACATTCCAGGAGAGGGCCACAACTTGCAGGAGCACTCTGTCGTGATGATAAGAGGGGGGCGCGTTAAAGACCTTCCCGGTGTAAGGTACCATGTTATAAGAGGCACTCTCGATACACAGGGCGTCAAGAATAGGAAGCAGGCGCGGTCTAGATACGGCGCGAAGAGGCCTAAGTAATTTTTTAGAAGAGGTTAGAGTATGGCGAGACGTAGAGCCGCTGAGAAAAGAAAGATCTTGAAAGATCCTAAGTACGGTGATGTCGTTGTTACGAAGTTTATGAACTGCCTTATGTATGAAGGCAAGAAGTCGATATCCGAGAAGATACTGTATGGCGCGTTCGATAGGATTAATGGCAGAGGTGGAAAGGCTTGCCTCGAACTATTCACAGATGCTATCACAAATGTGAAGCCAGCTCTGGAGGTGAGGTCGAGAAGAGTAGGAGGGGCAACGTACCAGGTACCTACAGAAGTTTCACCCTGGCGGGCTCAGGCTCTATCCATCAGGTGGCTGATTAAGGCGGCGAGGTCCAGATCGGAAAAAACGATGGAAGAGAGGCTCGCTGCTGAATTGCTCGATGCATCGGCTGGGAAAGGGGCAGCAGTTAAGAAACGGGAAGATACCCACAAGATGGCAGAGGCGAACAGGGCGTTCGCTCATTATAGATGGTAATGAACGGGAGGGCTTAAAGGGATATGGCACGCGCAACGCCAATAGAGAAATACAGAAACATCGGAATCATGGCACATATCGATGCCGGTAAGACAACCACGACTGAGCGAATTCTCTTCTACACCGGGAAGTCATACAAGATTGGTGAGGTCCATGAAGGTGCTGCCACGATGGACTGGATGGATCAAGAACGTGAGCGCGGCATCACGATAACCTCAGCGGCTACCACATGCTTCTGGAAAGATCACAGAATAAATATTATCGATACCCCAGGGCACGTCGACTTTACGGTCGAGGTCGAGAGAAGTTTGAGAGTTCTCGACGGGGCAGTTGCTGTATTTGACGGGGTCGCTGGTGTTGAGCCGCAGTCCGAGACTGTATGGCGCCAGGCTGATAGATATAAGGTGCCAAGGATATGCTTCGTAAATAAGCTCGACAGAATGGGGGCTGATTTCTACAACTGCGTGGATATGATCGTGGATCGCCTTGGTGCCAAGCCGGTCGTGCTAACCCTTCCAATAGGCAGCGAGTCAGGCTTCAAGGGGCTTGTAGACGTTGTTACCATGAAGGCATATATCTGGCATAACGAGGA
>JAITIT010000047.1 GCA_031279295.1 Holosporales bacterium
ACAATTAGTGGGATGAGCCATGCTGCATAAACTACCTTATCTACTATCACGAAGTCCGTGTACGACTTCAGAGACCACGCAATGAAAGCGTCCATTGCACTCGATATGCAGCAAAAAATAATCGCCCAAACAGCACGATACCTGTATGGAGAAACGTACCGCAACATCTGCAAAAGGCACTCGATCGTACGGGCATTTGTCATGTAGCTAAAAATTCCAGGATCACATCGCGTTCACAAAACTGTGTTCATTATATCACAACCAAGCGACCAGGTTTGAGATTGTAGGTAATGTTCCTCTTATCGCCTCATATTGCTAATTTTGATGATTACAGAACTGAGTTGCTGTAGAATCACGTGAGATGAGCTCGGTGTTTCGTGTGGCCTGTACTGATGCGATTCTGGAAAAAATTTGTGACGTTCGTCGCAGTGATCGCCGTTCTCTTCATCATGCAGGTATACTCTCCAGATGCATTTGACTTAGAGATCAGTATCCGCGATAAGCATGCTACTGTTAGTGTGTTCTGCGTAGCAGCTGCGCTTGCTGTGTTGCTGTTTATCAAAGCGCTTCTTAGAGCACTCTTCGTTCTAGCCAGGATACCGTTTGCTAAGCTGCGTGCTAGAACATACTCCAAATCTGTTGGACATATCGTAGACCTAATCCTATCTGATGACAGTGAATTTCCACGGTTGTTCGCAGCGACTAATGTAGAGCGTTTATTCGATCCGATAAAAACAGCCATCGCATTGAAAAGAAATTTTTACATTGGGCAGACTGTAGGGTACACTGGAATCCCCAGGATCGATGTTTTCGTTACCAAGCTAAGGCTCCATGATTTAATTTCCAATGGCGAGCTGATGCAAGCAATCTCAATTGCTAACGTAACCATGAAGAAGCACCAGCATCTTGTCCCTGTTGTACAGGAAGAGATTCTAGATATCGCGAGCCTTGCTAGAAAGGGCGGTGTGCCATTTAGCTTCAATCCACGGAAGTTCAGATATGGGCTTTCAAGAGAATTTATAGCGAGATATATAGTGACAATCGGGTTACTTGAGGCCGAGGCAGAGCAAAGCGTCACGAAGAAAATTAAGATCATTGAAGGAATCCTTGATGCCTATCCAGGTGATACGAATGTTCTAATCACCCTCTTAGAACTCCTACAGATGGTTGACCAGGTTGTGTATAGTGATAAGAAGCTACTACAGATAATCGGAAGGTCCGCCACGTCGAATCCCAGTAGACGTCTCGCTGAGTATCTTTTGAAATTCAATAGGAGTGACGTATTCGAGATTGCTCAGAATTTCATGCGGATCGTTGATAACAATAACGTAGAGAAGCTGTGGCTATTGCTGATAATAGCCACCAGCAATGGCCTCATCACAAAAGTGAGGGACCTCGTCTCCAGGATCATCGAGCTCGACAAATCTACGGAGATCTATAAGTTCTATATGAACAACATCACTGTGCTATCAGCAGACCAGGAGATCGTAAGAATGTTAAAGGAGAAACAATGAAGATAAAATTCCAGAAGCTGAACGTGGGAGCAATTGTGCCGACGTACGGGACCGAGCACAGTGCAGGGCTCGACATGGCTGCCTGCATCGATGAGGCTGTTACGATAGCTCCATCACAGATCGTGATGATCGGCACCGGGTTGGCAGTAGAGATTCCATATGGATATTTCGGAATGTTGTGTCCAAGGTCTGGATTAGCAGCAAAGCTCGGAATCACTCTCCTAAATTCACCGGGGGTCATAGATTCTGACTACCGCGGTGAAATCAAGGCGATCATGATTAATCACTCAACTTCTGACTTCAGAGTATCATACGGGATGAGAATTGCACAGCTAATAATTAGCCCATTCCAGACGGCGATACTTGAAGAGGTTGAAGTGCTCGAGGTATCAGGGCGTGGCAGTAACGGCTTCGGATCAACCGGCATTTAAATGTGTCGGCTCCTCGTACATGTTCAATACAATGGCTTTATATCAGAATCGTATCCTTTAATCTGCAAGCAAATATCCAGTACCTAAGCTAGCGATAATCGCCTCAGCCTGTAGACAATCAATCGTGGTACCATCTGTAATAATGATTCTGAATGGCATGGCATACCATCCATGGCCATATGTATCTTAGCTGGTGAGCTTCCTTTTTAGGTGGTTGCTTTTTGCCTCTCACCTTTTGCTCCTACATAAGGAGGTATGGCTCAAGTAATATCCGTGTCTTGTCTGATATGCCGTGTCGATGATGTGCTAGTTCTATGAAGTCAATTTAAAGCTGTAAACAAATAGGGGGGGTGTATCACAATTTATTTTGTTGCTTTTTGCGATGATAGGCTCTAGAAATTGGTTCCTAAGCTGAGTGTTACCTTCGTACCTTTGATGCCTCCGAAGGAGTGTGCCGCTCTGAAACCAAACTTCATATTCCTGACCTTCTTCTCGACGTTAAGCGCCATCTCAAAACTTCTTTTCCTAATCTTGTCGATGTCATTGATTGTCTCGCCTCCGTACACAATCTTCGACTTGGTACCGAGCTGCATGACGCACCTTACCGACGCACCTACGCTGAGCATGTCCGTATATATAATGAAAATTACCCCTGGAATCAGAGAAATCCTAGATAGATTATTTAGCTTGATGTCAGCGTCAGTTGCTGATTTTGCCTTCGAGACATGTACCCATGAGTAGCCGGCTATGAGCTCAGGTCTCACTGTTACGCCGGCGATCTTCGTTACGTTGTACCCGAACTTGGCAACACCGCTGATCGTGTGCGCTGTGGCATTCAGGCCCAGTGTTGGATTGTTCCTGGTTTTGAACCTAGCATACGAGTACGTCACCTGCGCTTCAATGGCCTGAACACTATCAAACCAAGCTGCCTTCGCACCGCCGGTATACTCATTAACCCCTGACTTGTAGGAGTTCAAATTTGTATTATTTCTGGTGATGGCAACGTATGCTGTTGGGATGAACTTTGTGTTCAATCCTGAGAGTTGGGTTGCCTGGGCATCATAGCCTAGCATGGTACCGTACCGCGTTGTCTTGGCCCCGCCAGCCTCTGTTGAGATAGTGTGTCTAGCGGCGTGGGTCTTATTCCATATCGCATACTTTCCACTAGGATTCCTGGTGACGTAGCCGTACTCATCGAATGAGTTCAGATCAACTGATGTTGTTCCACGCAAGCTGCTTGCAAGCAATCCCACAGGCTCGAGGTACTCATATCCGAGCACTCCTCGTACCATCATCACATTTCCAAGTCCTGCTCTGTTCGATCCGTAGAAGTAGTAGTTCTGCCCATTGTCCAGCGTAGCTCCAGGTGCTCCGTCACTCCCAGTTACTCTTGTGTAGGCGCCAGTATTTACTGCTGTGCCAGTTACAGTAGCAGTGTTGTTTACCACCACTAGGTTGTCATCGATTACCACCTCTGGGTATCTGTCAGCACCGGCATTGCTAAAGTCTAGGATCGTGAATGTATGGCGATCCTGAGTTGGTTGACTCAACAGCTTTACACCGCTTAGCACGAAGGTATGGTCTATGCCGCTTGTAACACCTACCGCAGATGTGAAGTGGTCCGCTTCGTTCTTTGCCGGGTCGAAGTCAAAGTACAAGTTTACATTATCGGTCAATGACCATGTGCCTGTACCTAGAGCTCCCCCAACATTGACTGGTATGTTATCTATTACGCTGTTGCCCCATGCAGTGATGGCGGATCCCATTCTTACATCTCCGTTTATTTCCACCTCTGCCAGATCGTCACCAGTTATGTTCAACGTACCTTTATCGAGTGTGAAGTTCTCAAGCACAGCACGTGCCCCAGTATTAAGGTTAAGGCTAGCCTCCGGTCCTATTACGCTCGTGTTATGCAGTTCCACATTTTCGTAGTTCATATTGACAGTCGTTTGACCAGTTATCGTGATCTCATCTGTCCTTGGTACATCATCAGCCCCGACATCGTCCGTGCTCGCTACTACATTCACTGTTCCGTTTGTAAATGTCACAGGCTGCAGGCCGCTTGTTGAATCTATTGTTATTACGCCGTTTGGATTTGCTTCGCCGTTCGCATCTACGATCTCACATGTTCCCCCAAACATGGTGCCGGTATATCGGCTCGAGCTTTCATCATCACTGCTACGTATCACGAATTTAGCTCCATCGCAAATCCCGACGCGTCCCATGAATCCAGAGCAGTCTCCCTTTATATACACCTCCCCATCTTGGAAAATTATGCGATCTGTAGGTGTGCCATTGATGTCTCCGTACCATGAGAATATCCTGTTGCCATCCTCGTCCTCCGGTATGTTGAAGTACATCGTCGCGTTACCATACATGTTGACTATTGGACGGTTGTATTCGTCCTTCGCTCCTCCCTGGCTTTCAAGTTCGACCGGTGGGGTCTGCCTGGCGTATGCGAGTGCGGCTGCACGTTTGTGGGGATCTGGGCTATTGAGATACTGATACAATGTTTCTGTGTCGTGCACCACACGCACCGGCCCATCGTCTGAAACGTCAACCTCCCTCTCATCTCCAACCTCCCCGAGGTTGATCACACCACCGAACATCGCCCCGCCGTTGTCTATAACGACGCCACCGTGATGTAGGTTGTAAACACCGTTGAACCATGAGTTGTCCCCACCGTATATTGCGACTTGGTCACCGTCTGGTGTTCTATCCTCTGGCTTAACCCAGTAGCTGCTTTGCAAACTTTCAGGTGGTTGGTAATACCTATCAATTCCTCTGTGGCCTGGATCCCAGGGCTCAAACTTTAAAACGTCCCCTCTCTCCCTAATTTGGGGTGTGCCTGGTCTCCTCTGTGTTATCACAGTTCTATCATTCACCGGAGGCAGGCAGCACTCCATGCCATTGATCACGAAGACGCCGTCTTGCTGCTGCACGTATCCTACTTCGCTGTATGTTGATGCACCGATATACGTTGGCCCCGTGATGTCCAGAAAGATTTGCTGATTATTAACATCATAGGCGTCAGCGTCATACGCAAAGAACTCTTCGGCTGAAGTTTCTTCACCGCTTGTGGATGGCAACATGGCTTCATCAACAAATACCATCTCCTGAGATCGAATGAATCTTTTAGCTATCTGCTTTTGCCTTGATGTACCAGGAAGCTGCCCACCACCAGGCGTTCTGATGATAGCGTCAGCTGGTGTATGAAATGCATCAACTCCAGCATCAACAAGGTCAAAATACGCAGCTTCATCTTGGAGTTGATGGTCCGTTAAGAATCCGTAGTTGTACTCAGTATCTTCCTCAAATTTGAATCCTACACCTTCATCAACCTTGGTCTCATCTGGTGTGATTTCCGTCAATGAAACAGTCTCGTTAGCTCTCTCTGTTAGTGGATCATCTCTTTGAAATTTATGTGCATTCTCGATGGTTCCCTCACCTCTAATGAAGCCATCAAATCCTATAGTAACATCTCCAAAATTTCGTAGTGTGCCACCTTTTTCTATGATCAGCGGCTTCCCTACATAAAATTTTCTGGTGTGGTTTATTATGGTGCCTCCGCTCGATATTTTGATCGGCCTGTTACCTTTGAACTTAGATCCTTTGAGTGCAGTAAGCGTACCACGTACATTAAGGCCAACACCGCTGCATTGTTGTGACGCGCTAGCAACAGAAAGCGCACATATACACGTGACGCTTAGTAAAGTTTTTGTGATAGCCCTTGACATGAAAATATCTGATCATTGCTCCCCTCACAATGGATTGTGTCACCGAGATAGTTAAAAAATTATTAATCTTCGTGATAATTTTTTGCAGGATTGTGGCAGGGTTCTTTGGAACTCAGATATCTTAAAATCCTCTACCTTATGATATCCCTCTTGTTGCCTTGCAGTATTATGGGTAAGGCATGGGCTAAAAATGTAGAAACTGGTTGACACAGAGATCAAGAGTTGGTGTACCATGAAATGGTATCCAACCAGGTTGGCACGGAAACGCTGTTAGGAGGATGTGGCCGATCCGGTTGAACTCACCTGCTTTTTGTGTTACATATTATATATGTGTGGCAGCTGGTTGGTCGCCGTGGGTAATTTGTTCTCATGGAGGAAAGTCCGGGCTTCATGTAGGCGTGGCGCCGGATAACGTCCGGCGTCGTGAATTGCGAGGTTCACGATAGGGAAAGTGCAACAGAAAGTATACCGCCTCTAATGAGGTAAGGGTGAAATGGTGTAGGTAAGAGCTCACCGCGTATGTGGTAACAGATACGGCACGGCAAACCCCGCCTGAAGCAAGACCAAATAGGAGTGATACGAATCCCATGGATTCACGATTGCCTATGATCGATTACTCGGGTAGGTTGCTAAAGCTTGCAGGTAACTGTAAGCTAAGATGAATGACCAACCAGAATGGTAATTCCATTCGGACAGAACCCGGCTTATAGGCTGTCACACGCAGGCTCCTTATCATGTTATAAATGGCTGGATGCGCAGTTTCACATTATGTAGAATGTGCGAGTGTCACGGATGCAGTGCGGGCTAGATGAGCGAGGGATCTCAGATCGAAGAGATATGCTCATTACTTACAGACTCCGGTCGTACGCTGCCACTAGCATATGCAACATGGCGATCACATGGGGAAAGTGTCTTTCTGTCTGACAGGATGGTTACTGCACTGGCCTCTCCAGGGAATCTTGTGAACTCGCTGGATTTCGTGAGATTGATGCAGAAGCGCTTCGGTCAGTTCTTGAATACCGCTGTTGATAAGTTGTTGGATGGGACCCAGAAACATAGGGAGTATCGCTCGACAGTCGCTGTGCTAGGAGAGCATTTTTTATTGAATCTCATTTTTGAAAGCGATCTAGAGCTTTATACACTACTGCTCGACAAACAAGTCGCTGCATGCTCCACGTGTGATGCTACCGAACTAGCAAGTCTGATTGATACACTGCCAGTCTACATCTGGCAGGAGGACAGGAATATGAAGATCACATACTGTAATAAACAGTATGCCAGTGCCGTCGAATCTACGCAAGAGGCTATTATAGCGAACGGCACTACGCTAGTTCCAAAACGTAGATACAGTTGCTCACCTACAGAGCAGGTGAGGAATTTACCAAAGCAATTCGTTGAATACGCTATTATTCATGGAGAGCGTAGGGTGTTGAGCATCACGCAAATTTATTGCAATAAACATGGCATGTCAACATGGGTCGCTATCGATACCACGGATTATGAAACCCTCCAAAAAGAACATGCGAGCTACAAAAAACAGATAGAGGAAATCTTCGATAATATCTCAGTACCGGTTGCGATATTCGACCGTGATACCACTCTGGTCTTTGCTAACTCCGCCATTGTGAGACTGCTCCATATGGACGGAGCCAACATTCATGAATTCCGCCGATTCTCTGATATAGTTAATAGCCTCATTTGTAACGAAACCATTGTAGTAAGCTCAAGCGCTAGCGAGTACAGAGAGAAGATAATGAGCGTAATTTCAACGCTCATCGAGCCGTATTACACATCCATTAACTTACGTGATGGCAAGTCAATGGGCGTCACAATTCTGCCAATTCGAGACGGTGGGTTGATGTTCGTGTTTGAGGACTTTTCTGAGAGGGTTGACCTTGAAAGGAAGATTAGCTCCCTTGAATCCATCTATGCGGAAATGGCGCGTAGCCTACCAGATGGCATCATTATTTTCGGAGACGATAACAAGATAAAGCTGACCAATAAAGCACTCCACCATATGTTGCACATCAACCAGCCAACTTCTTCAGAGGAATCAAACTCTGATGGAAAACATGTACGAGATTTCTTCGAGCTGCATACAGATGCATTCGCATCTAGTGAGGTAGCAAATGACTTTTTCGCGATATTGATCAACGCCGCTGCCACTAGACGTTCCGTGTCTGGTACAATAGCATTCATAAATGGCAAGATCATGAGGTATTGTTACTTCTCCCTGCCTGAAGGGATGAATATGATGACATTTACCGACATCACGGATAGTCTAGTACTCTGTGATGCTATTGATGAAAAGAATCGAGTGGTGGCGCAGATCAGTAGTCTCAAAGAGACTCTAGTCTCAAAAATTGCATGCGAGTTTAAAACGCCACTTGGTACGATTTTGGGATTTGTGGATATCCTGTACAACATGTATTTCGGGGATCTCAACGAAAAGCAGCTTGGGTACTGCCTCGAGTTGCGGAACGTCACGACACACCTCGCTGAGACGGTCAATGCAATAATACACCTCATCAACATAGAACACGAGAACGTGAGCCCCAAATTTGAGGAGACTGACCTAGCAATGTTTTTGGATAAGATCGTTAATAACCTTGCTAGCCGAGCGGAGGATAACAGCATTGAACTTACGACTGACATTAGATCTCAGAATGCATCGGTGATAATAGACAGGCAGCTCATGAAGAATGCGCTATCACAGCTAATCTCCAGAGCGATAAAGGTTTCACCAAGAGGTGGGGCTGTTTCTGTGACGGTCGAAGATTCAGCAGAACGTGGTGGATCCATTAATGTCACGGTAACTGATACAGGGATTGCGGTATCGTCAGATGATATAGATGACTACTGGATGATATTTAGTAGCAATTGTGGTTCGATAGTAGGGTATGGTTCCATGCTTGAAATCATACTTGCTCGTAAGACCATAGAGTTACACAAGGGTAGGATCACAGTCGTAGCAGATGATGATTCCGGAACCAAGGTAGCGTGTTCAATTCCGACGGAGTGATAAATCCCGCAACCAAAAAGAAGGAGAGAGATGTCTCTCTCTGTATGTACGTAATTGTTTGCCTCATCTCTATCGTCTATGCAGTGATCAGTCAACCGATAGTTCACCGTGTGCCATATAGTATCTTGGTGTTCTGTTCGTTGTATCCTTGAGATGTCGGTGAGCCGACTTCCAGCTCAGTTCGTGCATCAAGCTTTACATCCCTTTGTATTTCGTCGTCGTATACTCAGTGCTGTTGAGGTTCTTTGGCAACTTTCTCGAGACGGTATGCCAACAGATGTGTGGGTGAACTTACCTATTCTCATTTCACCATCAGGTCTCATCACATGTACCTGTTGTACCTATCCGTTCTTTCACTCGCACTCGCACTCTACAGCCTGTGCTATCATCAATGCCATTGTATTAGTAAACCACTGATGTATCCCCGACAGTGGTGATGGTGTACCAACTACACTGGCTAATGTACTCAGTGCTGATGCTGTAGCTAACCCAC
>JAITIT010000002.1 GCA_031279295.1 Holosporales bacterium
GGCTCCGGTTGCATTAACCTCCAGATATAGCTTCCCAAAAGGCCTCATCGCAGCATCTGCTATACAGCACATACTACACCAATAACTTCCTGTTCATAGCCAATCAATCTATAAAACCATACTACAGCTGCGTATTATCTCTCACCACGAAGTAACAGGTACAGATGAATATATTGCGTACTTTCGCCTTATAGTTGAGAAAGGGAGGGGATGTAACCAATCAACCCATTTTCGGTAACCCCGGTAATCAATGTGTTCACGATACTGCCAGGCATCACATGGCTGGTATTTGTATTGACAAGCCGCAGTGGGATAAATGAGTCCGTTTTCCCATATGCAGATTCATCGGAGCATTCCTCTATGATCCCGCGTACTGTCGTTCCAACCATCGACTTAAAGAGCTTCTGCTGCACTTCATGTGCCTTAGTTCTCAACTCCTTCGCCCTCTCCAATATGGTTACCCGTTGGTTCTGAATCATCCTTGCTGCCACAGTTCCGGAACGTGGTGAGTATGGAAACACGTGCAACAATGTCAGTCCGCTCTCATCAACGAGATCCAGTGTGTGTTGGAACATCGCATCTGTTTCAGTTGGGAAGCCAGTGATCAGGTCACACCCCAGGACGATGCAAGGGCGTCGATCCAACAGATATCGGCACAGATCTATAACGTCATCTCTAACATGCCTACGCTTCATTGCCTTCAATACAACATCATCTCCAGATTGTATGCTGAAGTGAAAGTGTGGCATTATCCTATCCTCCCCAATGAACAGATCACGCAGTCTTGCATCTACTCCATGTGGATCTAGCGACGAGATTCGCAACCTACGCATCTCAGGAAATATCCTCAATGTGGTCTCAATTACATCAGCTAACACTGGCCCGTCCAAGTCTTTCCCGTAGGACGTTATGTCGATCCCTGACAGCACGATCTCCTTGCACCCAGCCATCAAGAGAGTCTCTACTCGATGCAGGATATCTTTAATCGGCAAGCTCTTAGTAGGCCCCCTCGTGGCTGGGACAATACAATACGTACACCAGTTATCGCACCCATTTTGGATTTGCAGGAAGGCTCTGATCTTGCCTTGAAAGATCGCACTGTGATCAACGTCTGTAGAAGGACTCTCTGAATGCTGACCAGAGATGTATGCGCTAAGCTCACCTTTTTTGTCGTTTTGCACGACCTTGTCAATTCCATCCAATGAGCTGAAGTAGTCGTATGATGTTTTGGCGGCACACCCCGTGACGATGATCTTCGCATCGCTGTTTTCTCTAATAGCCTTTCTGACAGCCTGCCTAGACTGCCTCTCAGCCTCGTGTGTAACAGCGCATGTGTTAATCACAACGATATCAGAATCCGGGTCCACCTGCTCTAGCATGGCCTTGGTAACTTCAGACTCATAGGAGTTAAATCGGCACCCCAGCGTAATGATCTTGATGTTAGACACCTGTGTTGCTCGGTGTGCGCCTACTCTTCAGGAGAACCGGAATTCCGATGACAACAAACATTGCTAGTATCACAATGGATGGTATGATATCCTGGATCAAAGCAAAGAGGCAGAATGTGGCGGCTGCATAAGCGAGCACATATCGATGCCGCCTTGCTTTAGGATTACTATACCACTTCTTGATAAGCTTGATATACGTAAAACAACACACCAGGTACACGAACATGAACGCACTACACATGCGTGATATCAACTTATCAAACCCATCCTGTTCGATCCTCTCGAGAATCAGGAACGGGATACTGCCACAGAAGGAAAATGCCAGAGCCGCGATTGGTGCACCATGCTTGTTGGTCTTGCCGAAGATGCTTGGGAATAGCCCGTCTGTATACGCACAGTGTGCGATCTGGCCGCTGGTGAAAATCCAGGAGTTTAGAGTGCTCAAGCAAACTACGATTGCCAGTACAGAAATTGTGATATCACCTGCATTACCAAACACCTTGCTCATCACGAGCGAGTACGGCGCCTCTGTCTTCATCAACTCATCGAAACCAACGACACCGATAACTGAAATGGTGTTGAGGACATAAACCAGTGCTACGCATACCGTCCCAATTATCAGCGCACGCGGTATGGTCTTCTCTGGAGTTTTCACGTTGCAGGTAGCAGCCGTTGCGCACTCCACACCTACAAATCCCCAGAACGTTAGGAGTGACGTCGTAGCGATTGTCGATACAGTGCCGAGACAAGTTGTATTGTCAGTAGCCACGACTTGACTGAATGATGTTACCTCAAAGAACATGAAGAAAATGAGTGGCAGAACGAAGAGCGGAACGTACTTCAGTATCATCAAACACGATCCTATCCACCCTATTGCATTGATACGTACGATGCTAATGCACGTGATCGCTAGCAGAAGCAGCACCTCCAACATGAGTATCTGAACCGTTGAGGATTCGCCAGTTATCGCAGATAGATACTTTATGGCAGTTACAAGGAGGATAGAATTGCTAGCCCATGATATCATCCAGTACGTCCAGCCCGTGAAGAAGCTCGCTGATTTTCCAAACGCCTCAAGCACGTATGTATGGGGGCCACCACTATTAGCGAAACGCGACGATAAGTCCGAAAAGATGAGGGCAATAGCGATAGCCCCAGCGACTGACACGAGCCATCCCCAAAGCCCGAGAGGACCATACTTCGCTAATGATGACGGTAACACAAAAATACCGGATCCTAGCTGACTGCTGATTACGATCGATACCAGAGCACAGAATCCTAACTTACCTTTTGGGTGGTTCATGAACCTCCTGAGGCACACATAAAACGCCGCCAGTTACTGACACGCACGTACCCGACCACAACGTTAGTATAAAGACTAAAAGGCGGGAATTCAAATCATTCGGCATCATGCTCTGCAGGAGCCGCTACGTGTTTTACATACGGTACTTACAAAGGTAACACATGGCGAGTTTTTTAGAAGCTTCCACAGCCGGCTGGTCGAATGGATTAACCCCTGCGAGTTTCGCAATGGTAATAACTTCGACAAACGACAGCGCCATTAGGTATCCTATAACCCACACATTGAATTCATCAAACTCCAGCACCCTCACGAACGCTTTCTCCTTCAGAACATCTATCGTGGCTTGTTGGTGAGATAGCATGAGGTCGTGGATACAGCGTCCATGTAGTGGTCCTAGTAGATCACAATTGAGCCCCGGAGTATAGGTATTATGCCGCTGCGTAATCACAGTGAATGTCTTATCGGATGGTCCACCAAGGAACAACTGCAGCATGGAATGTTGATCGATGGTTCCTGTGGCTCCAACTGGAGTAATGCCGAATCCTTCTGATTTACCGAGGCTCTCTGAGATTAGTTGGATAGCCCACCTGCAGTAGTCGCCGAGGAGATCTGAGTAAGCCATAATCACGTGTATGCTACCCCTGCCGGAGCGGACGACATTGTACATATCAACGATATCACTGAAGATCTTGCACTCGTCCGGAAAGCTCGCTTTGGTGATGTGATCTATGAGGGTTCTTGCTCCGTCAGTGAACATCCTGATATCGACTCCCCCAAGTAAGGCTGGTAATAGCCCAACGATCGAGAACACTGAGAATCTTCCGCCTATCTTGGGATTGTGTTCAAGCACGGACATGCCTTTAGATTCTGCGACTTTCATCAATGTGCTAGTTTCCATCAGCTCTGTGATAGCGATGGCTCTACCGGCATAATCGAAGTCTTTCCAGAGCTCGCATATGGACGCAAAAAGCATAAGCGTTTCCGTTGTCCTACCTGACTTGGAGATTACGATAATACCGGTCCTATCCTTGTCGCAGCTGCCGATGACATTCATGAAATGTCTGGAGTCTACATTTTCAAGGAACGTGATCCTTGGCACACGCCCGGAGTATAGCGTCTCAAAGTTTACTAGACACTTCCCACCAAGGCTGGAGCCGCCAGTCCCTATCACCAACACCTTCTCGCAGTCACTGAACTTGTTCGCCACAGCCTCTATGTGATCATGGCCTTCGTTCAGTACCCTGAACATATCCATGGTCTCGATGCAATGCTTCAGATGGTTAAGCGCTTCATTAAGCATGGTTTCTACAGGCTCTGATACCACCATCACCAGCCATCAATTCTTGATGCTTGCCATGATGGCCTCGATGCACTCTGGATTCGAGATAGTAGTAAGGTCCTGGAAATCTCTTTTGTTGGAGGCGATGCCCCGCAGGATCCTACGCATGATTTTCCCAGATCTCGTTTTGGGGAGATCATCAACTATCGCTATAATGTCTGGCTTCGTGATAGGGCTTATCAGCTTCCTAACCCTGTCAGAGATTGTCTTCTCTGCACTAGCACGCTGCTCATCGGTAATCTCTTTTTTGAGGACTACAAAAGCGAAGATCCCCTCACCCTTTATCGAATGTGGGAACCCAACTACTGATACCTCCGCTACAATGTCTGATCCTGTAATCACCTCTTCAATCTCGATTGGACTAATTCTGTGGCCTGACACATTTAGCACATCGTCAGCGCGACCTGTGATCCAGTGATTGCCATCGAAATCGAAGTACGCCTCATCACCAGTGAAATATATATCTTCGCTGGACCGTGAGTAGTACGTATCCTTCATGGCGGTCTTGCTACCAAAGATTCCGGTTAGCATCCCCGGTAGTGGGTGCTCTATGAACATAGCCCCCCTAGTTTCCGGAGTGGTAATGGTAACATCAGCCTCATCTTTCAGGATCAGTTTACACCCGAAGAACTGCCGTCCTATATGCCCGTACGCTTTCATATCTGTGAGGTTACTAAGAGGAGCAGTCGGAACCCCGCCGAGCTCGGTCTGGCCCCACATATTCACGATGGGACACCTCCCACCTCCCACGTCGTTAAAGTACCATAGCCACGCCTCTTTGTTCAGTACCTCACCGAACACTCCGAGATACTTTAAAGAGCTTCTCGAGCTTGTCGATAGACACTCGTCAGGATTCTGCATCATTGCTCTCAGGACAGTCGGTGCTGTGTTGAGGGTAGTTACCTTGTGCATATCTACGATTTCCCAGAAGATCGAGTTTCTGGGATACGTTGGGATACCTTCAAAAAACAGTGACGTCGTGCCATTACATAGTGCTGAATACAGGGGGTACGCATGTCCCCCCATCCATCCGATATCTCCAGAGCCCCAGAAGACTTCATTCTCAAACAGGTTGAAGAAATAGCGTCCTGTTAGCATGGAAAACAGCAGGAACCCCCCAGTACCTAGTGTCACGCCCTTTGGCTTTCCAACAGATCCTGACGTGTATAGGATGAACAAGTCATCTGGAGCACCCGTCTCCTGTATCTTACACTCAAGTGATTGATCCTTCGAGGCTTCGTAGTAATCGATATCGAGACCATCGTCCCAGTTGATATCAATCCCCTGGCGCTTTACTATAAGGGCTCTAATCCTACGGTCACAGATCTTCCTGGCAGCATCCACATTCTGCTTCAGTGGGAACAGCTTGCCACCACGCCTGTTTGCGTCGCATGAGATTATGAAACTAGAGTTGCAGTTATCCATTCTAAGGGAAATAGCGTTTGGTGAGAATCCTGCGAAGACGGCAGTGTACGGAATACCAAGCCTGGCGCAGGCCATGCATGCGTATATTCCTTCCGGAACCATAGGCATATACACTGTTACACAGTCGCTCCGTGTTAGCCCGAGCTCAGCTAGCGTGTTCGCGAATCTGCACACCTCCTCCTTCAGACGTTTGAACGATATGTATTCGAACTCGTCAAGATTCTCCCCTTGCCAAATAACGGCGGTCTTGTACGGATTCACTTCCGCATGGCGATCAACGCAGTTATAGCATGCATTGATCTTTCCGTCAGGAAACCACTTCGTAGTTCCATGTGATCCCCTCTGCATGATTATCTCGGGTGTATGGTCCCATGATAACCTCGGGACCTGCGCACGCCAGTATCCTTCTATGTCGCGGAGAGAATAATCGTATATGGTCTTATAAACTTCCTCATCCCGCCATGCGTCTTCTCGCCTTAGGTATTGTTCATCAATATTCATACAAGCTCCAAACAGTCTAAAAATACGCTCATGATCATTGCGGTTAATCCTGTCGCCAACAGTCCGGCCCAGAACGCTTTACACGCTAACGCGGATATGCATTTCTGAGATGGAGCGAGAGCAGATATTCCACCGATCGTAATTCCTATGCAAGCAAAGTTTCCGAAGTTGTTGAGTGCATAGATTGCTTTGGTAACACTTCCTGAATCCAGCCCCGCCTTGGCTAGATCGAAGAACGCAACCAACTCGTTTACAGCCGTCTTCGTTCCAAGTATTTGAGATACCGACATCACGTCCTTGGAAGCAACATCCAACAGCCAGGCAAACGGGTACATGCATATTCCAAAAATTCTCTGGAGAGTGATTGGCTCACCTCCAACATCCGGGAATAATCCCAGTAAGTAATTGGTGAGAGCAATTAGCGCCACAGCTCCTATCAACGATCCTACGATGCACCACCAGACAAACGCACCATCCGAAACCCCCTTCGACATAGCTCCCATAAAACTCGAGTAAGGGAGTGTAGATTCCTGGCTTGAAGCAGTTCCTATATCGTCGTCTACTCTCCCGCTCTGCATCATAAGTGGGCATATGATGTGGACCGAAATTACAGACACCACGCTGGATACCAGAACGTGCTTCATTGCGTCCTGACATATGCCATCAAGTGCTCCAGCGTATATCGGCATTGTTGCTACAGACGTAGTTGCGAAGGCCAGTGCCAGGATGATGAAGATGTCATTCTCTCGTAAGAATGGTAGTCTGTGCTTAACGAGCAGAGGGGCTTCAACCTGACCAACGAATATCTTGGCAGCTGTTATGATTCCGACTGTCTCATTCACCCCAAACACCTTTTTAAAAGCGTACCCCATTACCTTTGCGATAATCGGAAATACCTTGAGGTATGTCAGGATAGCTGCCAGTGCTCCGGTGAGGATGACGGTAGGAAGAGCCTGAAATGCAAAGACAAACGGAGAACGGCCATCTAGAATATCAAATGGTAACATGTCCCCACCGATATATCCAAACACGAACTTCGTCCCCTCGAGAGTCGCGTCCTTCAATTTCATGATTCCGTTCGCGAGGTACTCAATTCCGGAAATGCAGATAGGGAATTTCATGAGTACAAAAATCAGCGCCACCTGGAACAGAATCCCATATATCACCGGTCGCCAGCAACCTCTGTTCCGCCAAGCAGTACAGCCACCAATCAGGAAGGCGCAACCCAGCATAGCAAAATAACCGACGAGAGATCTAAGCACTCCAGCCTATCTATTCAATTTCGAGCAACAGAAATTCTACTCCACTGTGAACTCCGGCATCAAGGATCTTTATGGATTGTGAGTGGTGTCCATGTGACTTGAGGTAAATTGCATGCCTCCAGAACTCTATCAACACACCCAATGGGAGTAAATCCTTACAACCAATACCGTAGTCTATAGTCATCCTCCCTCAACACCATAATTCTCACCCGTAACTATTCCTTAACCCATCTCCTGTATCAGGCCTAAACTTAAGTGGAGATTAATTCCAGACATAGGTCCTGTGGCTGCCAGCAAGTGTCATTGCCATTCTCGCATGGCGTGTGATACAGTGTATTGTTTAGCGATTCTGGCATATTGGAAATGACTACCACTGATGGCCGTAATGGAGCCGCTCTTCTAACTCTCATTGTTTGTTGGGCTTTCTATCTGTATGTGTGTGTCATTAGGATGGAGCCCAGTGTTCTTAACAACAGCATCATGGGAGAATTTGAGATCACCGCATCGACGTTTGGTACGATTGTATCAATAGCATATTTGCCGTATGTCATCATGCAGATTCCATGCGGTGTGATCCTTGATAAGATAGGAGCAAAGACTGTTGTGATAGCCAGCAATGCCCTACTTGCACTGGGAGCATTCATATTCGGTACCTCTGATTCTGTCATTCAACTCAAGATCGGGCGTCTGATCATAGGGTTCGCATCATCAGCAGGATTCATATCGTGTGGGAAAGTAGTGACTGACATGTTCCCTCCATCAAAGCACTCGCTGCTAATCGGTGTAGGAATGTTCCTGGGGTGCATAGGAGGAATTGCTGGAACTGCTCCAACTGCTTGTTTGATTAATGTGATTGGGTGGCGTTATACAACCTTCGCTCTGGCAGTATTCGGTATCATCGTGTCATTAATTGCAATGCGCTTCATGGATGGACTCGATAACAAAAGCAAGATTGATGCCGTGAATACCACAAGTCAGTGTAGTATCATAGATGGTCTGAAGCTGCTGATGAAAAATTCACAGGCTTGGATACTGGGACTTTACGGAGCCTTGGCGTACCTCCCTCTAGGCGCTCTTGCGGAGGTATGGGTTGTTCCCTTTATGGAACGAAGGTTCTCCATCTCTACTGAGCATGCGGCAATAGCCTCGATACTGATACTAATCGGATACGGGCTTGGTGCGATCGTCGCAGCTAAGGTTGCAGATGTGCTCAACAGCGGTAAGAAGACGGTAGCACTTTTCAGCGCCGCTACAGTGCTCCTGTTTTGGATAGCGCTGAACAACGACTCCATCGGGTTTGTCACGTGCTTAGCATTGCTGTTTGCAGGAGGCCTCGGCGCTGGGACCAACACCATAGCATTCGCAATGATATACAGGTGCGTTCCCGAAGGCTTTGGTGGTACATCAGCTGGGTTCATGAATTCTGTGGTAATGTTGAGTGTGCCAATCTTTCAGACCCTATTGGGGATGTTGCTGGACTTTTTCAGGAATGGAACTGTTGATAATAACGGTGCTCCAGTGTACACAGTCGACACCTTCCGTGGGGCCTTTCTTTTTTTCATCGCTGCGCTGGTCATCGCGTTCGTGTCAACGCTGTTCATCAAAGAATCAGCAGAAGTAAATCGAAAATAGATTTGGCAAGACACGTTCCAAGGGTATATTCAGAAACACTGTGCTCTGGTGAGTTCGAGCTCACTAGGGCCTGTGCTCACCACCTGGTATCTGTTCTCAGGATGATGCAGGGACGTGAGTTCATTGCGTTCAATGAGATTGATGGTGAGTGGATGTGCTCAATCGAGTCAGTCACAAAGCTTGGAGTTATAGCAAAGAGACACACATTTATCAGGAAACTGGAAGGATCAGTCAGACGGCTCGCTGTAGCATCCTGCATAGTGAAGCCAGACGTCATGCGCATGATTGTAGTGAAGGGTACAGAGCTTGGAGCCACAGACTTCTTCCCGTTGGTAAGTACATACACAAGCGGTAACACACCCAACGTGGAGAAGCTATCCGCTATCGCAGTAGGAGCTTCAGAACAGTCGGAGAGACTTGATATTCCCAAGGTACATGAGCCTCAGAGTTTGGTTGAGTTCATCGAGAAACCACCTGAGGGGTTCACGTTGATATCGGCAATTGAGAGAACTAGCGGCAGTGCAAATGCGATCTCCGTAATGGATGCCGATCTCAGTGGAGATTGCTGCTTTATAGTAGGACCAGAGGGAGGATTCTCAGAGGTAGAGAAAGCACTGCTGCTCTCCAAAACAACGGCCGTCACATTATCAAACAATATACTGAGATCCGAGACCGCAATCGTCGCATGCCTCGCTGTCTTCAATGCGAAGAACGTGGCTACGTTCTAAGTCTGCGGAGAGGTATGCGATGCTAGTGCTGATCCTGCAATGATTAGTAGTGCGCCTATGATTGATACTGTCTCCGGAATCTGCCCAAAAAATACCAATCCACATAGCACGGCAAATGGTAGCTCTACGTACCTGATCGGGCTTATTACAGAAGCCGTGGTAGCCCTGTACGCTAGGAAAATAAACAGCTGGATTACATTGGCTCCTACTCCAAGAAGTACGATTAACCAAAGCTCCCATATGTTTGGCATCACCCAGCAGGACGGTACAAACACTCCAGACAAAACAGTAGTGTACAGTCCGAAGTAGAACAGCATAGTCAAAGTATGTTCCTTGGCGTCAATCATGCGCTTAATCATAATGTTCATGACTGCGAACAACAATGCCGCGAATGCTGGAATTACTGCCATTACATTGATGTTATCTGCCTTCGGTCTACACATGACAAGGAGGCCTACAAAACCTACAAGTGTGGCAACGATCGAGTGTGGTTTGATTTTCTCTCTGAGTAACATGGCTGACAACGGCAGCATAAACAATGCTTCAGAAAATAGGATCGTGGTGTTTTCTGCGAGTGGCATTACGTTTACGCTGACGCAGCATAGTCCGAGTGCCACAGCTCCAAGTATCCCACGCATGATATGTTGCAAGTGAATCTTGGATCTAAAAAGATTCTGCCTTACACACAGCATCGGGGGCAACACGACTATCAATGAAAACAGGAACCTAAAGAAGGCAATTTCAATCCATGGGATGCGTGTTCCGAGAAGCTTCATTACGACGTCATTGAGCGTTCCAGTGAGGTATATCAATGTTGTCCAAAAGATCCCCTGCTTCGTCCCACTACTCAAGAACCAACCGTACATATGGAAACTATCTTGACTAGATGCGCCTGAAGATGAGAGTGCCGTTTGTTCCCCCAAACCCAAACGAGTTGCTCATCACACATTGTAACTTCCTCTCCTGAGGGATGAGCGGTGTTAAGTTTAAATCACACCCTTCATCTGGAGCCTCGAGGTTCAAAGTTGCCGGGACTACACCGTCCCTCATCGCGAAGAGACATATGAGCGCTTCTACTGCGCCAGCCGCCCCCAGCAAGTGCCCCATATGAGACTTGGTGGAAGATACATTGATGCCGTTCGCTCTATACCCAAACACATTCTTGATTGCTTTAATTTCGGCAACGTCACCGTGTGGAGTAGATGTCCCATGTGCATTGATATAGTCGATTTCCTCTAGGCCAACACATGCATCATCAATTGCATTCTGCATCGATAGAGCAGCTCCAGATGCATCAGGTAGTGGAGCGGTTATGTGGTAAGCATCACACGATGCGCCATATCCGATTATCTCTCCATATATCTTGCACCCTCTCTGCTTTGCTGAGTCTAAGGTTTCTAGGATGAGAACACCGGCCCCCTCACCTACCACGAATCCATCTCTGCTTCTGTCCCACGGTCGCGATGCTTTTTCTGGCTGATCATTAAAGCCAGTCGATAGTGCTCTGGCAGCTGCAAATCCAGATACCCCGAGCCTGCACACAGCATGCTCCGCTCCTCCGGTTACGGCGTAGTCAATGTACCCATCCCGGATTAATCTGAACGCTTCACCGATGCTGTGTGTGCCGGATGTACAAGCCGATACGATTCCGTAGTTCGGGCCGCGGATGTTGTGACGCATCGCAACATGTCCTGACGCTAAGTTAATTAGCACTGACGGTATGAAGAACGGGCTGACGCGACGCGCCCCATTCATAACAAGGTTAACTGACGTCTCGTAGAGTCCAGATACACCACCTATACCGGCTCCTATAATAACCGCAGTTCGAGCCTTTTGGTTGTCGGAAATACTGTCTAAGCCCGCATCACTAATAGCCTGGTCTGCTGCAGCTATCGCGTAAACTATGAACTTGTCAACCTTCCGCTGTTCTGAAGGAGCCATGTATGCATCCGGGTCGAAACCTTCCTCACCACCAACTACGGTGCCAGCGATCTTTACTGAGAGATCATCGGTGTTGAAGCTATCTATGATCCTTACCCCGCTCTGCCCATCCAGTATACCAACCCACGTTAATCTCATGTTCGGTCCGAGCGGCGTTACTGCACCTACCCCAGTGACGACAACTCGCCTTTTCAAGGTGGCTCCTAGTTCTTCTTAACCGAGTCTAGGTACTTCACTGCATCAGACATCGTAACTATCTTCTCTGCTGCATCCTCCGGAATTTCACAATCGAACTCTTTCTCGAGTTCCATGATCAGCTCGGCTTGCTCTAGGCTGTCCATTCCAAGGTCATCTTTAAAGCTCGCGGTTTCAGTCACCTTGCCCACGTCAACCTTGAGACTGTTAACCATAATCCCCTTCACCTTATCAAACGTACTCATCAGGTTTCACCAATCCAAAAAATCGCATGTACGCTCCAATGCCTGCTGATTCTACCAGACGCAAAATGATCAGGTCAAACGTTTTGCCGTGGGGGAATGTACAAAAATTCACCAATGAGCACCTTATCGGCAACCATATGAAATCTGGCCTAGAGCTCCTTAGTCAGCATAAGTCTGGTATTCACAAAAATTGTAAAACTGTAACTATTTCTTTACTTTTCCCATGTAGGATTAACCTTGATAAACAACGGATCTAGGTAAAAGACATGCTAGTATCGATGGCCATGCTCTTGCTGTGTAACTATGCAACTCCATCCGGAGAATATGAGAACCCTCCGGCGGAGGCAAGCTCAGACACGAGTGAAACAGATGAGAGAGATGATGATGAGGAAGCGTGGCTGAAGGCAAGTGCACCCCAGGACACACAGGGAGCTAGAGCATTGACAATAGCCAGCATTCAGCCGGAACCTACCACTGCGGACGACACGCAAAGCAAAAAGGAGAAATGCAACCCGAAATGCAAGAAGAAGGATGGAGGGAAGAAGAGTGGAGACGGTAAGCCGAGAAGCGAGAAGATGAACGAAGGAGGAAGAGACGGTAAAACAGAGAATGAGACCGACATACCAGAACCAGAGACCAGCACACCGAAACCAGGGCCTGTCGACACACAAGGAAACAGCGGAAGCAAGAAGGAAACCAAGGAAGTCCGATACGTAGAGACGGGACAAAAGGCAGCCACACAGGAGAGGCTGATGAGGCTAGCCCTCAGCATAGCCGCCGATCGAAACCCAATGGCCAGCGACATAACGCTGGTGGGGTAACTCTATGACGTCGTTCATGCAGCTTCCCACGACCAGGGAAGCCGCCAGCGGCGCCAAGCACAAAACAGAAGTCGAAGCAAGTAACGACAATTACCCTCATCACAATGACAGCCGAGCTGACGTAGGCCCATACGACTGCGAGGAGATAGCTCAAGCGACGGCGATACGATACGGTCTAGAGTACTCAACTCTCGACGAGTTTCAACAACTCGACGGTATCGATTACGAGGGCATGAGCAACCTACCTGCTATTCCAACCTTTGTGAGCAGTGAGGCGATCCACGTAGCAATCTCAGATCCAGGTGACCTCATGACGAAGGATCAGATGGTACGCCATATGTCTAGCTGCGGTATGGCGAGAGGATTACCATACGCATATAGCGTCGCCTCCATCCCTGCCATAAGAAGGAAGTACGACGAAATTACTGGCCGAAAGGTAAACTTATTCGAGAAGGCAGTTGCAGAGGCGCTGAGCGAGTCGGCGTCAGACATACACATTACCCCATTCCGAGAGACATTCCGAATAATGTTCAGGATCAATGGGATATTAGTACATCGTTACACTTCTCGCATCAAAGAATTTCAACAGCTAGCAATCTCGCTGAAGGTGAAGGCTAGGTTAGACATAGCTGAAACCAGGAGACCGCAGTCAGGCCACTTTCAGAGAGGTAAAATTGACTTCAGAATTTCTACACATCCAACAATGTACGGCGAAAACATTGTCATAAGAATTCTGAATAAGGACAAAAGTTTGATATCAATAGAAGGCATAGGATTCTCGCCTGAGCAGATCGACTATCTCAAATCCGTAACGTCATACCAATGCGGAATGGTAATATTCTGCGGCCCCACTGGCTCCGGCAAAACGACCTCAATCTATTCACTGCTAGAGACAATGAATAAGAAAGCACGAAACATAATAACGCTCGAAGATCCCATAGAGTACAGGATACAAAACGTAAGACAGACGGAGATAATCAGAGGCGTGATAGAGGTTTCGGATGGGGTTAGATCGATACTACGCCAGGATCCAGATGTAATTCTGATAGGCGAGATACGGGACGAAGAAACTGCAAAGATGGCGGTTAGGGCGTCAACGACTGGACACCTCGTCCTAACAACAATTCATGCGAACGATAGCTTTGGAGTAATCTCTAGATTAAGGGAATTCAATATCTCCAACTCGCTAATTGCAGATAATATCATTGCTATTGTAGCACAGAGGCTTATAAAGAGGCGTTATGAACCAGGTAGGACAATTGTCTCCGAGATCTTAAAAATCAGCAGGAAGATAAGTGACCTAATCTATGACAACGCCAGCATGCGAGAGCTCAGAGACTACGCAGCAGGGAGCGAGAAATTCAGATCTATGCGAAATGATTGCATCGACAAGATTAGAAATGGATTAATAGATGAAGAATACGCCGCTAGTATTCTTTGGCATGGAAGCAGTTGTATGTCCCCGGAATGTGAGGATGTGAATCGGTAAGAAAAGCCCCTGAGGAGAGATTCCCATATACATATGCTTATAATTCTGTTACTCTCTAGAGAAGACAAGCATATGAGCAATAACAGAAAAATGAAGCCTAGAAGAAGAATGGTAAGCCTGATAGTGTTAGCTGGAACGCTAGCAATGGTCGGGACAGCAACCGCGACAGACCTTGGAGCATATCAGGCGGAATATTACACGGATGCAGATGCGGAATGCATAGCAAGGGGAGTCATCGAGAGAGCCTGCAGTAGACCGAAAGACCCAGAAAGCATAGTAGCCATAGTGATACTAGCATGCGCCAAAACAGATTGGGAGGCAGAGAAAGCAGGGGGGACACAACACGATAACACCGCAATCGATACACTCAGAAGGCAGATGAATCTCCTGACAGACGACGACTGGGCTGGATTGATGCAGAAAGCCTTAGCGATACTGCAGGAAACAGAGAAAGGGAGACAACAAGCTCTGTTAATAGAAAAGATCGAGGAAACAGCCGGCGCGCGACAGGGGGCAGAGATCTTAGCACTGGAGATAATCGACCGATGGGCGCTTGAGTACGCACTCGTCGATGAAGCCCAAGAACTCAAGAGAGTAACACCGTATGGGCGTGCATGGGATGTAGTCGAGAGCCTAGGTATAGAAGGAGACAGCGTCACAAAAAGAGGAGGTGATGACCGCATGACGGCGATAGCAGAGATAACTGCAGAAATGAAATACCGGGGAGAACAGGAACCGCACAAAGTGGAAGACGAGTTGGGTCGCGAGCTGGAGCGTAGAGAGGTAGTAGGTAAGGCCGTATACAGGATGGTACCCGTAGTCGTGAGCACCACCGCCACAAAAAGGACCGAGGAACCCCAAGTAGGCAAATACGATGTCCGGCTCACGACAAAACGGGAGGAAGCCGTCAACGTACAGCTGATGAGGAACGCACACGGGGTAATCAAGTGGGTAAGCAGGACGGATGAAAGCACCCCGCGCACGAGGTGGCTAATCAAAGCACTGGTGCAAGAAGACGTAAACGACCAGGCAGCCAAACTGACACACCAGAAAGCGAAGGCGCTACCACACCGAGACAACAAAGATGTCGACGAAGCCTACACAGTGGCAGGCATGAACAAGGAATACGAACAATACACCCTGGAAAGCATAAGGGGCAGCCAACTCAACGATAGCGTTAAGGAGGAGAGAATAGCCGCAGTTGAGAGGGGACGAGAAATGGGGCAAACATACCTCAAACTCCCAGCGAAGAACGGAACACCGCTGTGGATAAAGCTCGAAAGTCAAGCTGCTACGGGAGCACCAGGAAGGCGAGGCATCGCGGTAGTACCAGCCAACTACGACGAAGAAGGCGCCATACATGTACCATACGGACTAGTAACCGAAAGAGCCTGGAATGCGGTATGCAACAGAATGGGCGAAGAGTACGCCAACAAAACAGAGCTAGCATGTCTGACGCCACAAGGGCACGAGAGAGAACTACAAGAAATTAGGAAAAACATGGCCAGGATGGTTGCAGACCAATTTGGAATCAAGGGTGAGGGGCCAAGGCGGACGGTCGAAACAATAGAAGACGTCATGTACCAGAACCTCACGATAAACAGGCACAGTATGAGTTACGAGGAAGAGATAGAGATCGAGATGCCGAGAGGAGGATGGACAGGAAGTGGAGAAAGAGCAAGCGCAGAAAGGGAAGTAAGAGCGAGGAGGCTAGGAGAGAGCCAACCAAGAGCAGCACCCCTGAGCGACACAGACCAGAGACGAGACACACACGCAGCATTAATGCACGAGGCCGTCACACTCCTATGCAAAAAGCAAGACATAAGCGTGGAAGAAGCGGTGGCCAACGCAGTATGGATAGTACAGAATAGGTACACGCTAACCGCACTGGACGGACGGGGAGGAAGAGTCACGCCGACAATAGCCCAAATCGAACAGGTTGCAGGGGCAGTAGCCGGGGAACTGCGAGGGGTGAGCGCTAGAGATCTAACCAGACTGGGAGTATTCCCACATCATGGCTTCATGGCAATCCGATGTCTCATGTCTGCTGAACAGACTGTGATAGGGCCTGCACAGTACATCCTCACATACGGGCGGAAAATAGCGCAGACGAGTGAGAGAGGGGGGGACGAGCTGCGCGCTGAGAACGTACTAATAGCTGAGTTCATGCAACCCCAACACATAACAGGAGATGGAGCGTGCGGCATCTATGCAGCAGGAGAAGGATCAAGACAGGAATACAGCAGGCTGATACAGACACAAGCCAGCAAACAAGCGGCAGACCTCTGGGAGGAGGGAAGACGGATATGGCACATGAACCACGCTAACGCAGCGCTGACAGGATGGATTGACGCAGGCGGTCCACTGAATGCACGCATAGACGGCATAGATGGCAGAATGGTACACATGGAAGCACAGAACAAAATAGCAAGGGCGGTACACAGCTGGCGGGCTATAGCGACGGAGAGGCTAACGACCTACATAACAAAAGGCAAAAGTAAGCAGGCGACACCCG
>JAITIT010000021.1 GCA_031279295.1 Holosporales bacterium
TCTTGTTTGGGTTTGATGTATTCTATCCACAACACGCTGTGTCAGTTTTACGATGTTGTGTTCTTCTTAGTTGATGCATTTACGGGTGAGCCATTTAAGGGAAACCCGGCTGGCGTCTGTGTGGTGGATAAATTTCCGTGCGATGAACAACTGCAAGAGGTAGCTAGGTATTTCAACTGGTCCGAGATTGCCTTCATAGCAAGGATCAGTGATTCAGTTTTTCGGATCCGTTGGTTCTCTCCGCTGGACGAAGCACCTCTATGCGGGCATGCAACACTCGCTGCAGCACATGTGGTATTCACGCAGAATCTCATTCACTCGCATGATATAACCTTTATGTACAGCGGGGGCGAGATTGGAGTACGTACCACTGGTGATGGATTGATGACGATGTCATTCCCAACCAAGCGGGTCTACAGATGCAATGATGTTCCGTTCGATGTAAACGATATAATCGGCATCAAACGATACACCGAAGTTGTATGTGATGAATTGCTGTACGTCATAGTTCTCCAGAACAAACATGACGTATTAGAGGCAATCCCAAACTTCGAGGCAATCAAAAGGATCGACTGCAGGGCAATTGCCATAACAGCTCTTTGCGACAACCAATATGATTTCTGTTCGCGCTACTTTGCTCCAAGGGTCGGAATCTTTGAGGATCCAGTATGTGGCTCAATGCACTGTAGACTAGCTTGGTACTGGAGTACGATCCTTCACAAGGATACCTTCACTGCGTACCAGGCATCGAAGCGATCCGGAGTCCTGCATATCAGACTAATTGGTGACACAGTAGAGATATCTGGGACTGCTGTGACGGTCTGTAAGATTGATTACATACCGATGCACACTTATCTGCGCACTGGCGTTTCCTTCGTCCAGTAGACCAGTTTACTACCATTAGCTCCATACAGATGCGTTAGCGATTCGCTAACGAACGTTATCCTATGTGCATACCTCCTAGTTATCTCATTCATCGCATCTTTGAACACCTCTGGATCGAAGTGTTCTGCCATGATTGAAAGTGCTTCTTCCACCGTGCTCGGCAACTCTGCTCCCGCACCTATCAAGTTCATAGCTGCATTAGTTTTCTCGACATTGTTGTTCGTCAGTTTCATTAACGTATTCACTACCGTATTTACCGCTAGGTCGGTAAGCCTACCGCCTCGTGGACCAGTTGTTCTATTAACACTAGGTACAGCCTCTTCTCCTCTGCGCGGATTGCGTACCGAGGCTCCACCACCGGTTTGTACCGTTATCGGCCTGCTACTCCTAGCATCATAGCTCGGCTGCTTTGGTGATATCGCAAGCCTATCATCCCTATCACTGTACCTTAACTGTAGTGATTGCCTATTGTCACCTCTATCATCATATCTCCGCCGCTGCGGTTCTATCAATGATACCTGTGATACAGCTGGAGCTACTGGGACTGGTGTTGATACTCGAGATACCTGTGGTACTACTGGAGTAGATACCTGTGATACAGCTGGAGCTACTGGGACTGATGTTGATACTCGAGATACCTGTGGTACTACTGAAGTAGATACCTGTGATACAGCTGGAGCTACTGGGACTGATGTTGATACCCGAGATACCTGTGGTACTACTGAAGTAGATACCTGTGGTGGTGTTACTTCCCTGTATCTATCATCATCGAGTCTCCGCTGCTGTGATTGCTTCCATTGTGAGGGGCCTCTGTCGTCAGTATCACGTTTCAGTTGTTGTCGTACTCCATTGTTTCCATTATTTCCTTCATCTCGCTTTTGCTTCCGCTGTAGCGCCGGCTTGCTATCATCTTCCCCATCATATCTCTGCTGCTGCCGTGACTGTTGTCGTGGTTCAGCACCACCCTTGCCATACCATTTCTGTGATTGCTGCTGTGGATTTTCTGCACTGTCATAGTCATCATACATCCGTCCATCATATCTCTGCTGCTGCCGTGATTGTTGTGTGTTTCTGTAATCATTAGTCTCATACCACTGTTGCTGTAGCTGCTTCCTTGACGATTCATTGAAATCGACGGGAGACACTGGAGGTAGAATTGCTGGAACCATTGCCGACTGCATCGTGCTCCCATTATGAAATAGCGTAGCAATTTCTTCCTGGGTCAGTATTCCTCCCTCCCTCTTCCATGTGCCACTAAGCCTACTATTCAGCTTATCACGCTCCTCGGCAATCTTGCTTCGCTCCTGAACAACGCTGTTGTATTGCTCTGCAATCTTGCTTCGCTCTTGAATGGCCCCATTGTACTGCGCTGCTATGCTGTCACGCTCTGCAGTAATCTTGCTGTGTTCCTGAAGAGCACTGTTGTATTGCTCCGCAAGTTTGCTACGCTCCTGAAGAGCATTGTTATACTGTTCCGAAAGCTTACTGCTCTCTTGGAGCGCATTGTTGTATTGTGACGTCACATTGTCATACTGTGTCTTCAGCGCGCTAACAGACTGTGATAGTTCCTCATTTGCCATGTGCATCTCGGTCAGCTCAGTAGACAGCTCATCTATGTATTCCAGCGTCCTGAGCTCGGCCTCCCTGCTTGCCTGTATGATTGCTTCGTAATCGGCCTTTATCTGGTTTGCCTTCGTCACAGTCTCCTTGATTTGGGAAGTCAGTCGCATGATCGCTATCTTGTTCTCGTTAGCCTTCCTTTGGGCTTCAGCTTCCGCAACCGTCAGTTTAGTCTGCAGATCATCTAGCTCTGTGAGGAGTCTGATTTCAGTCTCCTGGTAGGCGAGTATCATATCGGTCAGCTTCTTCTTCTCACCCTCCGCCTCCTTCTGCATCTCGTCTTCCCGCTTCTTAGAACCAAGCTCGGCGGCCTTTAAATTGTTCAGTTGTGTTTCCAGTGAACCCTTCAGTTGAGTAATCTCATTCCGCAGTATCTCAGCCTCCACCAAGTATGCCTCCTCGGCTCCCGCATAACTCTTCTTGCTCTCTTCAGCCATCTGCTGTACCTTCGTGAGCTCATCCACCTTCTGGTTTAGCTGCGCAGTCCAACTGGCAATCTCTGAGTTAAGGCGTTGCACCTCTTGTTCGTGCATATTCTTAAGCGATTCAATCTCCTTCGTGGTCGATTCTTCTAGCTGCTTCCTAGCTTCCTCTGCTGCCTGCACCTGTGCGCTGAGTTCGTTTTTCTCGGCTTCTCTAGCCTCTACATTACTGCGTAATGTTACAACTTCCCCAGTAAGTTTCTCCTGCTCTTGCTTGGCTTGCGCTGTTGCATCGTCCCGCTCCTTAGCAAGTCTATTGACTTCTTGCTGAGCGGCAGCCAATTTATCAGCAGCATCCTTCGCTGCAGCTGCCCACGAAGTCTTCGCGCTATCCCTTTCCTTTGCGACACGATCGAGATTTATCTTCAGCTTCGTAGCCTCTGTTTCTTTGGTTTTGAGTTCAGCAGTCTTGTCGCTAAGATCCGTACTGATCTTAGCTAGATTTGCTGTAGCTGCATTCTTCTCGCTAGTTATCTTGTCGAGATTCTCTTTCAACCTGTTGTTCTCCTCCTGCTGTGTTTTTAGCTCAGCAGTCCGTACGTTGAGATCGGCAGTCGTCTTTGAGGTGATTTTGGTGTTTTCGGCCTGCGCTGCTGATATTTCGTTACGCTCGTTCATTACATTTGACAGCTGGCTATTAAGCGAGTTCACCTGTTGCATCCATCGGTTCCTCTCCGCCTCAACAGCGGCTTTCTTCTCCGCTTCGGCCATTGCTCTTGTTGTTAAGGCAGAAGCCTCATGAATCATCACTGTTACAGCAGTGATAATGGTAATACATACCGGTCTGCTCCTACGTACGTTCTTCGAGATTCGGGAGACGCCACTTATCTGCGTATGACTATGGCATCCGCTACCTCTGATATCTGTGATTGTACGTTTGCCACAGGCCTCTACCATCTCTTAACGCCTCCCCCGTTTAGTCGTTATCACACTGCTACGGTCCGTAGCACCTGAGCATCACCGTGCTTTTGCCATCCTGTGCTCCACCACTACGTTCATCTGCGCTATCTGAAATTACGTTGCACTGAAGCATAACTGAGTTTTTACCATCGCCCATTTCCTGTGGTTGTCTACTTTGGCCTCCCATACCATACTCCTCAACGTTAGCTCTTTGGTTGGATTCGTACCCTCTTTGGACACGGTGATTGTTGTATGCTTCTCCGCCTCCATGATTGTACTGTGGTGGACTATCATAGTTGTCGTTCTGTCCCTGTCTCCGTGCACCGCCGTTATGTCCGTTGTATTCAGCGCCTCCTCTGTATCCTACGTCATTGACATACCCAGGCTGTGCCCCATGGCGTTCTTGATCGTAGTACCCATATTCATTGGATTGCCGACCCACTCCCAGTTGTCCCTGTGGACATTGCTGATATCGTCGGTTGTCATATCTCAGTGAACCAAATTCACCGACCTTCTTATCCCGCTGATATGACATTAGCTGATCATGGGCTCCTTGTAATTGTGTATCCTCTGACGTAGTTGAACCAGCTTGCGATTCAAGATGCCCCTGCATGGCAGCACCAGATCTATTATCATTAGCGATCTTATCCTTCAGTCTCTCTACGTCCGACGTGACAAACACCCACTGATCTCTAATCTCGTCTGGAAAGACTGTTCCATCTGGGGGCGTATACACAGTTCCATCTTTTGTAACTATCCTCATTACTGACTGTGACTGTACGGATTCAGCGCCATGAACTGGCATTGCAGGTACCGCTGGCGTTACTGTTTGATTAGGTAATACAGGAGTTATAGTCTGAGCGAGTGGCACCTGTGTTGTATTCTGGGGTGATATAGTCGGTGCTATGGGAGTTACCTGAGGCATAGGAGTTACCTGAGGCATAGGCGTCGTCTGTGGCATTGCCGTTACCTGCGGTATTGCTGTAACTTGCGCGTTCGGTACCGCTGCCACGGGGGTTACTACGTTAGTGACTCCAGGTATTGGAGTGACACCACCGCCTTGCGGGAGCGGGTCAGCCCCAACTATTGGCGCTGTTAACGTGTTATTGGTTTGCATATTAGTAAGTGTCGGAAGTGGAGTTATTGCTGCGCCAGTTACTGGCTGGTTAGGCACTGATGGAATCGGTGTAACCTGTGCGGCTCCTGCCTGCATCCCACCCGTTGCCATATTAATGTTATTTACCATGTCGGCTGCAGTCTGCATATCCGCTGCTTCAGCAAGGTTCACCGTTATTGCGGTAATCACCAGCGTCGTCAGCTTGCGTATTGACTTCATAGTTTTGCTCGTCCTCCCCACGCGCGCTTACTCTGTCTCGTGCTCGAGACTCTTTCAGCTTTCTGAACTAGAGTCTAAAAAAACAATGTTAATTTTCCGTTAACCTATATAGAATTTTCCTGCCGGACTCGAATTAATTTGAATGAAAAAGACCGTGCAACTATGACTTCCCACCGAGAATAAGGCATGAAAAATTTTCTCCACTACTACCAAGATGAGCTAATTTCTTTAAGAAAGAAGGGTGGAGCCTTTGCTAAGGCTTACCCTGATATCGCGTCTAAAATAGACATAAGAGACGGCGAGTCCTCAGATCCGCATACCGAAAGAATCATTGAAGCCGTTGCTTTCATGGCTGCGAAACTCCATCAGAAAATCGACGGCAATTCTCAGGAGATAGCCGGGCATCTGCTCTCTGCGCTATATCCCAACCTCGTAAATATCTTTCCACCATGTGGCATCGCCAGATTCAATACAAGCAACACGGTCCTTCTTTCTGAAAAAGTAACCATCCCGAAGGATACTAGGTTATTTGCCACATCTAGCTCTGGTACCGAGTGTTCATTTAAGACCATATATCCCCTCGACATATATCCTATCGCCATCACCAACATAAGCCTTATACAGGCGCATACTGTCACAACTGGTGGTTGGTACATCAAAATCGACATTGCAAACAGATCGTCTACATCATTGGAAAGCATTAGTATCTCGGACCTGCTGTTTCATATAGATTCAGAGATTATCGACGATGCGTTGCTCATATATTCCTCTGTGTTTGCCGGCCGCGTAGCAACGGCATTCCTGCAAATTGGAAACCGTAAGATAGAAATAGATCCAGGCAATATCGTACAATGCGGATTCTCCGCAGATGAATCGGTCTGCCCAGTACCAAAGTACTCAACTAACGTGCTTCATCTGTTTCAGGAGATGCTGTACTTTAAGCGGAAGTTTATGTTCTTCAAAATCCTAAACCTCAACAAAATGCTATCCATGGCTGACTTAACCAGCATCGCAGAAATGTCAATCTACGTAGGCATTAATCTGTACAATAACAGGCTGCATCAGATAGTGACCTCCGACTCGATCATCATAAACGCAGTTCCGGTAGTGAACTTGTTTCCTGTCACATCGGATCCGTTTCGGTTCGACGGTACTAAGACAAAGTATCTCCTACTGGCTGACCAGTCTAGAGACAGCTCCATAGAAATTCATTCGATACTAGATGTACATATCATAGATAGTGCAACCAAGGAAGATATGATCATGCAGCCGTACTTCGCTCTCTCAGTCGATACAGATACTAACATTGCACATAGCGTGTTTTGGGTATCGAGCAAAGATTCAGCTAGTGTCAGAAACCTCGATGGACACGATACTTACATCTCGTTGATTGATACTAAGATGGATCCATTCAAAGTGTACAACTCAGTCGTGTATGCCAAGACACTGTGTACGAACAGATTTGAAACTAGAGATATCCCGGCACATTCCAAAATGACAGCTGGAGCAGTAGAAACCGCAGGCTACAACGCAGAACTGCTCTATAACATATCGCTACCCGTCTCCCCTACAGGGGGCTCAACTGCACTGTGGGAATTGGTATCTCAGCTTTCATCATCGCACATTTCGATAGCCAATGCAAGCAATATACTCCCACAAATTAGAAAGCTCATCGACATATTTTGGGCACAGCCTAGCGGGACTGGGCCCATCGATAACATCGTCGATATCAAGATTTCGGACATAGTACGTAGGTTTGGAAAAGATGCATGGAGAGGCTTCGTGAGAGGACGTGAGATTGTGATATCAACAAATGAACCCAACGGAGCACCACTAGTTTACCTCTGTTGCTGCGTCTTCAATCAGTACTTCTCATCCATCGTATCTCTGAACTCGTTCGTGCAGCTCAAACTCGTATCAAACTCATCGGGCAAAATCATCGCAACATGGCCAGCTACATCCGGCCGTAGCGAGTTATTGTGATGACTAAATGTCTCCATGGTATAGTCCTCTGCTATGTAATTAGATGTCTCAAAGAGATCTCCGCAAGCACAATGGCTGGAAGTCAATACAAAAATCAGCAGGTCTTCATAAACTCCAGGCCTGCGTTCCACCCCTCACTACTGATTGTATGACCTATGTTGTGACATGTCACGAGCATTGCGGATACACCAGCCTCCGTGAGGAAACGCACAGAGTCGGTTGCATTTTGGTACGGAACCACTACATCGTCGTCTGAATGTACAATGAGGACATTTGTGTTTGTGTCATATGTTCTATTAGTATCTTCTACGAAGATGCCTGAGTATGCTATCACACCTGATATCCCGCCGAAATATCCCATCTCCAGTGCTAGCATTGCTCCCTGCGAAAACCCCGCCACAACTACCTTGTCACAGGCGTACTCCTTAGATATATGTTGAATGAACTTGTAAACTCCTGGACCTATGTTCTGTAGTCCAATTCTAAGCTCCTCGTGTGTCATGGTGTGCAATGCGAACCACTGCCTTCCTCTTCCGGCATCACACTCGTGTGGCGCATCTGGAAATACGAACACCGTGTCGTCTACGGCTCCCGACAGGCAAAATTCTCCAACACTCGCGAAGTCACGTCCTGTTGCCCCGTATCCGTGTAGCACAATTACCACTGTTTCAGGATGTGTATATTTCCTGGATCTAACGATCTCATAATTTTGTATCATCTATTGCTCCTGTTCACCTTCGAGGTGCATCACTCTGAGGAGGGATACTTGATTTCGTTGTCGCTTCAGTACGTCGAACTTGTATCTGTCCAGGATAAACGCCTGTCCCACCTCCGGTATTATTCCCACCGAGTTTATCACAAACCCAGCTATTGTGGCTGCAGTATCACTGTGAAATCTTGAGCCTATCTCCCTGTTGAGATCTCTGATACTGACCGAGCCATCAATCACGTACGAACCATCGTCCTGAGCTCTGATTCCTTTCGTTAGGCCAACATCGCGTTCATCTTCGATGTCGCCAACTATCTCTTCCAGCACATCTTCAATGGTCACGATACCCATGAAACTCCCGTACTCGTCGACTACGATGGCAAAATGTTCGTGGTACTGTTTAAATGATTGGAGCTGACATAATAGGCTGTTGTTTTCTGGTATGAACCATGGTGGCTTAGATATCCTGGCTATGTCCACATTGCTTGGCTCTCCTTTCCCCCTTATTTCCTTTAGTAAATCGTTCACATGCAATACCCCCACTATGTTCTCCTGATCACCGCTCCATAGCGGAACTCTGGTATATGGGCAACTCAACACCTTCTCGATCAATGCTTCGACGTCATCGTCAGCGCAAAACATCGTCACATTATTACGATGCGTCATTACGCTGCCAACCTGCACTGTCCCTAGCTCTAGCACACTCTGCAGCATCTCCTTCTCTCTCATGGTATCCTCTATATTTACTCCTTTGTGGAGTGCTATAGCTCCCCTCAGTTCTTCCAGCGCATTCTGATACTCGTCGCGCTCTCCAGTTCTGCTCTTAATCAGTTTGACAGCGCATCCAACTGTATGCCCTATGATAATGTTCAACGGCTTCAGAGTTGTGTGTATGCATCTAATGAATCGTGCTGACGGTAGCAGAACCCTGTCTGGATCTACGACAGTCAGCATCTTCGGTAGTACCTCGGATATGAGTACGATGAATACGCTAGTAACTAGCGGAGCAAGAAAAAGTGCATAATGCCCGAGTAAGCTATCAAATATTTCGGTTGTAAACGCTACTGCTAACGCGTTCATAACTGTTGAGCATATCAGGATCGAGCTAATTACTAGGCTGACTTCGTTTTGCATACCCACAACCATCAGGGCTCTTCTGTTTCCGCTCTCGGCCATTCTGTACATCCTCGGCCTGGAGTACGCAGTTATGGCAGTCTCACATGCTGAGAAGTATGCTGAACAGAGTAGCAAACACACGACTACAAGTATTCCGAATATCATCAACGTTGCCAGTAAGTGAGGCAGCCGCGTGATGTCGGAGATAGTGACGTACTTCCGGCCGGGATTGCGCCCAGCGCTGGAGTAGTGGGTTGTTCTTGTATATCTTTCGCGCCTACGTCTGTTCCACTAAGTGGTCTGCCATTGTAGTATCGATCCTTCTCACCGAATATCAGCAAATCCACAATTCGAAGCGCTCGTCCGCTTCTATACTTTTTATGCTTCCCACCTCTGCTTCTCTCTCTCGCAGCCTCTAACATGTTGTTCACGATATGGAGTTCTGCTTGCATATTAGCGAGCATAGTATCAATATCCTGCCCATGTGTAACGTATCTTGACCGAGCCTTCCGATATTCTTCCATCAACTTGCTACATCTGAGTATCATCTCATCCAACTTGTTAGGATACTCGTCACCACCACCAAGCTGTTCTACTTCTACCCTAAGGCCAACGATGGTATCATATAATTCATTCAAGTCTATCCGGTTACTAGCCAGCACGCTTTGCTCGCCCATGACAGCAAGTACTAAGCCCAATAGCCGACATAACAGCATCCGCATATCCCACCTCATATTAACATACCGCATAATACATATGCTAACATAAAGCACACAACTAACACCATGCCCACGTAACGCACGCAGATCAGCAATTTAGCATACACAGCGATAAAACAACACATAAATCGAAATTACCAATGAGCCTAAATGCACTGGATAAGCCAGGCAGCGACCTACTCTCCCTCCTGCTTAAGCAGAAGTACCATCGGCGCTGGGTGGTTTCACTGTCGAGTTCGGAATGGGATCGCGTGTGGCACACCCGCCATAACTACCTAGCCAATCCAATGCATCCACGTTGCAAAAGACACAACCGCAAAACTTAGCACTACACAGGAACAGACGCAGCAACGTCAATCCCCTTGATTCTGACTTTTTCAAAACAAAGAAAAACAAACCATTCGAAGTATTAGTATCAGTAAGCTCCACGCATTGCTGCGCTTCCACACCTGACCTATCAACGTGGTGGTCTACCACGACTCTGATTGGGATGATTAGTCTTGAGACGAGTTTCGCGCTTAGATGCTTTCAGCGCTTATCTCTTCCATACTGTAGCTACCCTGCTATGCCGTTGGCACGACAACAGGTACACCAGAGGTATGTCCATTCCGGTCCTCTCGTACTAGGAACAGCCTCTCTCAATCATCCTACACCCACGGCAGATAGGGACCAAACTGTCTCACGACGTTCTGAACCCAGCTCACGTACCACTTTAATTGGCGAACAGCCAAACCCTTGGGACCTTCTTCAGCCCCAGGATGTGATGAG
>JAITIT010000033.1 GCA_031279295.1 Holosporales bacterium
TGTTGATAGTAGTACTAACTTGTTCATTGGGTTTCCCTCCCCAGGATAACTTACATATATGTATGGTAGGGGAGAAAGGTTAAGGAAGTATGAATGGTGATGAGGATATTGAGGGGGGACTTCACTCTATTTATAGATTGGTCCAAGCTTGCACACTCCTTGAATAAGCAGTTGTTGCTGGCCTATAATCTTATGTGTATGTGCAATCGCTGATAGTGAGTTTTTGTATCGATGTTCCGCATGGTACGCCATTGTATACTGGATGCTTTACAACAGTACATCGATGTCTGTGATTTGAACGTTGACATAGATACCGAGATAGCTGTAGAGCCGCCGCATTGTAAGAACCATGGAGATCTATACACGAACGCGGCGATGGTCTTTGCGAAGAAGCTTAAGAAGCCTCCTAAAGAGATTGCCAACATCATATGTGAACATCTCCTGAAGATACCCGAAATTACGGAGGCGTCAATAGCCAATCCGGGGTTCATCAACATTAGGGTAAATACTGATACTTGGAAGCTGAAGATAGGGGAGATCATAAGACTTGGGTGTGATTATAGCTACACCAACATATATCAGGGCACGACCGTAAATGTAGAGTTTGTATCTGCAAATCCCACAGGCCCACTCCACACAGGCCATGCCAGAAACGCAGTCCTCGGTAGCGTAATAGCAAACCTGCTTGAGAAGGTTGGATACATCGTAACGCGGGAATTCTATATCAACGACCTTGGAAGCCAGATCAAATCTCTCGCAAAGTCAGTGTATTTGAGGTATCAGGAAAACTTCGGAATTACAGTACCGGACTCTACCTTCACGGATGATATGTACTGTGGTGAGTACATCAGAGATATCACTGCTGCGCTGGCTGAAATACATCATGATGCCTTTATCGGAAAAGATGAAGCCGAGTGGCTACGGCCATTCTGTGAATTCTCTATAGCTCGCATGATGGATGGGATAAAGAATGACCTGGCGATTGTGGGAGTTACCATGGATCTATACACATCAGAAGCAAGTCTGCATGCTAGAGGCATGATGGATCGTGCACTTACGAAGCTGATGGAGAATGGTGATGTATACGGGGGAGTGCTCCCGAGGCCTAAAGGAATCTCGAATGATGAGGAATGGGAGGAGCTTCCTCAGACATTGTTCAACTCCACGAAGTACGGGGATGATGTCGACAGGGTCATCCAGAAATCGGATGGCACATGGACATACTTTGCTGGTGACCTTGCATATCACCTTGATAAGATCGAGAGAGGATACCAGAGATTGGTTACAATCCTTGGCGCGGATCACAACGGATACATCAAGAGACTGTTGGCCGCTGTGAATGCTATGAGTCATGGTAAGGTGCAATTTGATGTAAGGTTGTACCAGCTCGTTAATTTCCTAGAGAATGGTGTGCCAGTCAGAATGTCGAAGCGCTCAGGAAATTTTATAACCCTACGAGACGTAGTAGATCGTGTCGGGAAAGACATCACGAGGTACATGATGATCTCGCGCCACCACGACGTGATGATAGACTTCGACTTCGCGAAGGTTGTGGAATGTACGATCGACAACCCCCTCTTCTATGTACAGTACGCGTATGCTAGGATATGCTCGGTATTCCGACACTACGAGTCTGTGTTTGGAAAAGTCGATGAGGCTGAGCTTGCTATCTGCGACACTGCGTGTATTACTGACGAGCTAGAGATGGAGTTGGTAAAGGCATTGGCATACTGGCCAGAACAGGTTAAAGCCGCTGCTATTGCGCTCGAGTCACATAGAATCCCAAAGCATCTCCAGGACATAGCGCACAACTTTCACGCACTGTGGAACAAGGGGAAGACGAATGCCGAGCTTCGCTTTATAGATCGCAACGATAAGGAGAGTACGAAGGCAAGGCTAGCCCTCTTACTTGCCACGAAGTTCGTGATTGAAGATGGGTTCAAGATCATCGGGGTAACCCCGATGCAGGAAATGAGATGAGACTATGAGATTTGATATAACCGACGGCTTTAAGAAAAAACGAACATGGGATAGCAGGAGGAGGTACCTGCGGTACGACGATGTGTTCATGTCTTCCGAACAGCAGGAGCATAGGACGGAACACAGCTCCGAAAGACAGAGAAGTGAGGCAATGCGTGGTGTAGAGCAGAAACCACCACTACGTAGCCAACCCAGGAATATGCGTTACGCCGAGCCCAAGGAAACTACGTATGATTACGATCAGGATGATCTGGAACAGCAGTATGAGCATGAGCCAAGTGAACCCGAACTACGCGGGAACTTCTCTCAAAAAAACAGCGGCATCATTAACGAGAAGATGCTCCGCTACCAAAAAAGGCAACTCCCACCGCTGCAGAGGTATACTCCTAACCAGCACAGAGACATCTACACAGAGTTTAATAAGTCGTATTGGGATGAGGATTACCCCAATATGGGAAGTCGGTCGCGGCAGTACGCATTTAGTGATATATGGAGAAAGTTCGTAGTGACATTCTCATCGATACTCTCACTCGTCTGCCTATCGTGGATTGCATACAACTGGAACTCGGATAGGACCGACAGGAGAGAATCTAGCAATGGGCCCACCATAATCGAGCCAACTCAGCCGTCGTTCAAGGTGTTGCCAGATAGTCCTGGAGGCGAGGAGATTCCGCATAAAGATAAGATGGTGTATGGCCGGATATCTAGGATACCGCAGAATGATGTTGATGAGAAACTACTCCCTCCTTTCCAAGAGGAGGAGGAAGAACCGCGTTCGACCAATCAACAACAATCCTTTGCGCAAATTTATCATGGGCCAATCGAGACATACTCCATCGTTGATGATAGGATATACTACATCAAGATATCAGCTGGGAAGGATAGGGGCATACTGGAGAGTGAAGCAGTGTTGCTGAAAAAGAAGTTTTCTCAATTGCTGACCGGGAAAAATTGCTCTGTCAAAAGGGTTAGTAACTCTAGTGGCGAGCAGAAGGATGCTGTTCTCATTGGGCCATTTGCATCGCAGGAATCGGCAGTCAACGTCGCTAGAGAACTGGGCATGCAGTGTTATGTCATTTCAGTAAAAGATTAAAAATTTGGCTGTGTAGCCCGAAGTGTGATGATGTGATAAGTTATGTAAGGATATCTATCAGGCAGAAACATTCGCAGAAGTACCTTACCATGTTCTACTCTGTTAAAACTGGCTATCAATGACGCCACCTACAAATTGGTTTTCCGTCATGGTGAGCGTGGTACGCTCTAGCATGATGAGACTACAACACGCTTTCTGTGTCTGTAATATTGCAGCTACTCCGAATCTATTCCTGAGATTAACAAGATCAGTTAGGAATTATGCATGCCTTTCGCAGTCACTCCTTTGCCATAGCCTGGGGAAATACATGAGGAGATCTATATAGACGGCAGGAGATACCGCCCTGTGTAACTATCCTCGCATGCAGCAACTACCTCGGGGGGACCAGCGACTACGATGTTTCCTCCATTCGCCCCTCCCTCTCTTCCGACATCAATTATCCAGTCAGCAGTCTTGATAACATCAAGATTGTGTTCGATGACAACGACCGAGTTGCCGGCTTCAACCAGCATATGCAAGATGTCGAGGAGCTTCTTGATGTCATCTACGTGGAGTCCGGTTGTTGGCTCATCAAGGATGTAGAGGGTATGCCCGCTGGGTTGCCTAGATAATTCCTTAGCCAACTTAACTCGCTGCGCCTCTCCGCCAGACAAGATCGTTGCTTTGTGACCGAGAGTCAGGTATCCGAGTCCAACTCTACACAGGCAATCTAACTTGTTATATATTGCCGGATAGTTTTTGAAGAGCTTTGCGCATTCCTCTATCGTCATCTCCATGACATCGACTATGCTCTTTCCCATAAACTTAACCTCGCATGTCTCGCGGTTAAATCGCCTGCCATTGCACTGGTCGCACGTCACATACACATCTGGGAGAAAGTGCATTGAAACCTTAACAGCTCCATCCCCCTTGCACGCCTCACACCTGCCACCCTTTACATTGAACGAGAACCTGCTACTGGTGTATCCCCGTGCCTTAGATTCTGGAAGACTTGTATACAAATTTCTGATATCAACGAAGCATCCAACGTACGTAGCTGGAGTAGACCGAGGCGTCCTTCCTATTGGGGACTGGCTTATGTTTATAACCTTGTTCACTAGGTTAATGTTAGTGACTCCGCCCAACCCCTTGATCTTGGTGTTACCACCGCGTAGCCAGCTGTATATAACCTTAAACAATGTGTTTGTTACGAGCGTGGATTTCCCGGAACCAGAGACGCCAGTAACGCACGTAAGTACGCCGAGTGGAAATTCAACGTTCACGTGCTTGAGATTGTGGAGGTGTGCATCGACCAATCCAACCGTACGAGCGGGATTAATGAGCCTACGTCGCTTTGGAACCTCTATGGACTTCCGACCAGAGAGATACTGTCCAGTCAGGCTATTAGGATTTTTTTTGATATCATCAATTGTCCCGATTGCACATACCTCTCCACCATGGGTACCCGCCCTCGGACCAATGTCTATGATCCAGTCCGCGGCGTACATGGTATCTTCGTCATGTTCAACCACGATAACTGAATTACCGTAATCCCGCAGTTGTTTCATGGTGTCAATGAGCTTGTCGTTGTCTCTTTGGTGAAGTCCAATCGACGGCTCATCAAGTACGTACATCACACCGGTTAGTCCTGATCCTATCTGCGACGCGAGGCGGATTCTTTGGCTCTCCCCACCAGATAGAGTTGCGGAAGCACGGGCCAACGTTAGATACTCGAGTCCCACATTCACCAGGAACTGCAACCTGCTTTTGATCTCGGTCAGTATTTTAGCGGCAACAATCTTATCCTTACTACTAAGCTTCCCTTCCAGTTCCTCAACCCACTGTCTCGCATCGGCGATTGGCATGCTGGATACTTCGGCTATGTTCAGCCCACCTAGCTTTACGCAGAGTGCCTCCCGTGAAAGCCTAGTACCATGACATACGTCACATGGCTCGCTGTCCGGAGTAAGGGGATCTGATACATCATCGTTATCTATGTCTATCCCAAGACCCAGAATGGACTCATCTGCACCTCTGATTTTGACACCAAGTCCTCGGCAGGTTTTGCAGGCTCCGATGGGGCTGTTAAATGAGAATAGCTTCGGCTCCATCTTCCCGATTGAAAACCCGGAAACTGGACACGCAAATTTCGACGAAAAGATCCTCTCGTTTCCGGAGTCGAATTCCTTCGCTACTACGACACCATCCGATAGCTTGAGTGCAGTGTCTATAGATCCAGCAAGCCTTTGCTTCAACTCTTCTATTTCCTCAGGCCCTTCCGGTATCGAAATCCTGTCCATGACGATGTATACTGTATGCTTCAATGTTTTAGCGAGTGGTGGTACCTCATCAATGAGGCACACACTGCCATCCACCATCACTCTCTCGAAACCCAGCTTCTTGAGCATAGCAAACTCGCTTCTAAACTCCCCTTTCTTCTCTTGGGCGATTCGCGACAGTACATATAACTTCTTGCCAACGGGATACCCTGCTATCGCATCGACCATTTGCGACACGCTCTGCGTCGTGATTGGCATGTCAGTTGCCGGAGAGTACGGAATCCCTACCCTGGCAAATAGAAGCCTCAGGTAGTCATATATTTCCGTTATCGTTCCGACCGTAGATCTAGGATTTTTTGAGATCGATCTTTGGTCGATCGAGATGGCTGGACTGAGGCCTTCTATCTTGTCGATGTCGGGCTTAGGCATTATATTCAGGAACTGCCTGGCGTACACAGAGAGGCTCTCCACGTACCTCCTCTGGCCTTCTGCATACAGCGTATCGAACGCAATGGTAGATTTCCCAGAACCACTGAGTCCAGTTATTACGACGAGCTTATTCTTCGGAATATCAAGATCAATGTTCTTGAGGTTATGCTCCCGTGCTCCTCTGACCTTTATGTATTGCATCAGTCCTTACTTCTTATCATTCTCACAGCCCTGTCGGCCTCAGAGAAGCACTGGACAATGTTCTTACTTTTGTTAGTATACGTTACGATATCACCGACGGCATAGCAGTTTTTAACAGATGATTCCATGGTATCTATGTTGACAGCGATCAGTCCATCTTTGATATCGAGGTGTAAGTCGCTTAGCCACGACAGGGTGTTACACCTCGCGCTGAACCCATAGCAGAAGACTACGTGGTCTGTATTAAGACGTACCTCTGCGTCGAGTACATCTTCCACAAAGACTATCCTCACGTCGTCCAGTTCGGCTAGCCTAACGATGTTGGATGCCAGCATAAGTCGTAGCCTGCCGGCTTCCTCTGCCGCAGCTATCTGCCTTCTCTTGTCATCATTGCACGTAAGCTTATCCCGCCGATGGATGAGCGTAACAGACTTAGCGATCGGTATCACGCTGAGGGTAAAGTCCGCAGCTGAATCTCCTCCACCGGCTACCACCACATCCTTACCTCTATACATATCAATCCTTATGCAGCAGTTTTGTACGAAGTCAGATAACTGGCCTATCTCGGCTATCCCCTGGATAGTATGTGGAATACTCGGTTCCATATCACATATGCCTGCCGCGATTATCATGTACCTCGCTGAGATGCGTGTGTGATCGGCCTTGCGAAAGGTATATACTTCAAATGTCCCATCACTGATCTTTCTTACGGATTCGACCTTGTGTTCGAACAGCTCAATGTGATCAAAGGCAAGGCACTGACCTGCCAGGCTGTCTACGAAGTCCCTGGCCTTTACATCTCGAAACCCAGGGACGCCATACACATTCTTCTCTGGATATAGGGCGATGCACTGCCCGCCCGGGCATGGTAGTGACTCTATGAGAGTACAACCAAGTCCTGCGATACCACAACAGTACGTTGCGTAAAGCCCGGCAACTCCTGCCCCTATTATGACTACATCAGACCGAGTCACGGTGGATAACTTCACTGAATGCGAGATGCACGGATTGTCGCACATCCCAGCACTCGGTGTCTATTTCAGAAATCTCCAGGTACAGCGCGCACATGACTGGTAGATTGTCATGTGCACAGTTGGCGTTTGATAGTAGGTTAGGTTATGCTTCGGGCACAGGAGCTATGTACTCGTCCTACGACGGCTCTCCAGGGTTATGTATCATTTCTCTGGATGGCGTGTTACGCTGCCACTCCTCAACAAACGCCATTACTACCTCAATGTCTTTAGAGAAGATTGAAAACGGGAACATAGTTAAACTTGGCACGTTATGAAAATACTATTCATAAGAAACTTCACCACACAGGCAATCTGATAGATTGGTAACTACATAGCGTAATACCGCGTAAGTGACAACGCTGTACCCCCCCGGTACCTTACATATACGTAAGGTCTCCAATCTCGTTGCGAACCACACACACGAACTTTGAAAGAAGATACATGTTAGCGATCCTAACTTTGGGATCTGGATCGTTCATTAGGACGTTATCACATGCCTCTAGGATAGCAGCCGACGCCTCTATGATCCTGCTAAAAGCCACATCTGCACCGCTGCATAGCACTTGCATTGTGTCACTAACCTTCATCATATAGCTATCGTGAAATTGAACATCGCGGACTTGGAGTGGGTCAACGTGTACATCACCAATGATTCCGGCTGCTCTCTTGTATGCAGTTCTCACAGTGTCAAATCCATCGAGCGTAGTAATGTTATTCATTCTCTTAGCTTTCTCGATGGCTACTCGATAATCCAAGCTAAATGGATCCTCAAATGAGTTAACCACTGCATTCACTACGTCAGCACCTATCTCCAGCCCATCGATTGCAAACGTCTTAAATCTCTCGACCAGAAACTCCTTCACAATCTCATCTGTATCAGCATCAAGTGGAACGCCTTGGTCCAGGTAGGCGGTTGTAAGTGTATCGATGTACCACGACAAAGTTTCCGAATCGAGGATGCTACCGTCGCTTTCACAGAGAAGCTTCACAACCGCCAGGGCCGTTCTCCTCAAGGCAAATGGATCTTTTGAGCCGGTTGGCTTAATCCCAATGCCGAGCAATCCAACAAGGTTGTCAATCTTATCGAAGAAAGATATCCTTGATCCAAGCAGAGTGCTTGGAACCGAGTCAGATGCGTTCGCCGGTTTGTAGTGTTCCCTTATGGCAGTACATAGCTCAGCACTCTCGTCCTGGACATGCGCATAGATTCCACCGATCGTTCCCTGGAGTTCTGGAAACTCTCCGACCATCTGCGTGAGTAGATCGGCCTTGCACAAGGCGATCGCCCTATGCTCATCTTTAGTATTAGCTATTGACATCATCCTGTCAATCTTTTGGGCCATAGATCCTAGCTTCTCGTGGAAGACAACATTGGACAGCCTCTGCGCGAATGCTTCCAGGGTAACGTCCAGATCCTCTTTGTAGAAGAAGGCAGCATCGCTTAGCCTCGCCCTCAAGACTCTGTTCAGCCCTTCCGACATTACCTCAGTTGCCGGAACATTCGTTACGACCCCATAGAACGGAGCGATCACGGAATCGGGGTACGTCATGGTAAAATACTTCTGGTGAATTTTCATGGAGGTTGACAATACCTCTGATGGCAGCTGCATGAACCGCTCGTCGATCACTCCGACATGAACGAATGGGTACTCAACGAGCCCGGCTACCTCATCTAGAAGCCCATCATCATATCTGACGTGCAGCCCGAAGCCAGCGGCTTTCTTCGTCATCTCCATATCTATGTAGTTTCGCTTTTTCTCATAGTCCAGTATTACATGAGCCGCTTCCAGTTTCTCTTTGTAACACTCAAAATCCGAAATATCTATCGCACCTGGCGCTAGGAATCTATGTCCATACGTGTGCGCACATGTTCTGATACCTACTGACTTTACGTACACATCAACTGGCGTGCCATCATATACACACAGGATTGACCTGATTGGCCTGACCCAGAATGCACTGAGAGTTCCCTGATCCTCTAGGTACCACCTCATAGACTTTTGCCATGGCATACTGGTAATGAAATCAGTGATCATGTCTCCAATTAGGTCACGTGTCTCGAAGGTCTGGGTCTCAACGTCCACGTAGTAATAGTTATCAATCTTGAGCAAATCATCCATCGTCTTGTCGTTGGATCTCAAGAATCCATCCACAGCCTTCTCAGCTGCTGAAACACTGGGGCCTCTTTTTCTTTCGACCAAGGACTTCGTTCTCGGCTGTAGCCCACGTACCAGCAGCGTCAACCTCCTCGGAGAAACAAAACTCTTCACCTCATCATACACGGCATTGTAATTCTCCATCACATCCGAGAATGTTGTGACCGCGTCAACCAATGCTTTCCTCTGGAGCCGCGCTGGGATCTCTTCAGAAAATAATTCGAGTAGCAATTCCTCGTACATTGTGCCCACCTATAAAGACTCTATCCACGCCTGGCAACAGCTTTTGGCAAGAGCTCTCACCCTCGCTATGTATCCCGCTCTCTCGGTTACCGAAATCACACCCCTTGCGTCTAAGATATTGAAACAATGGTTTGCCTTAACACACTGCTCATATGCTGGCATCACTAGGCTATGTGCCAGAAGCCTGCTACATTCCGTTTCGTAGTTATCGAAATGTTCTAGTAGGATATCGATGGATGCAACGTCAAAATTGTAGCACGAAAATTCTCGCTCGAACCTAGAGAGGACATCGCCATAAGTCAGCTTCTGATCTCCCTCTTTTCCATTCCAATTTATATCAAAATGACTTTCAACTCCCTGCATGAACGTCGCGATGCGCTCAAGGCCATATGTGATCTCGACGGGGATCACAGAGCAGTTGATTCCTCCGACCTGCTGAAAGTACGTGTATTGAGTAATCTCCATGCCATCGCACCAGACTTCCCATCCAAGTCCAGCGGCCCCAAGTGAAGGATTCTCCCAATCATCCTCGACAAATCTGACGTCGTGAGCCGCCATATCGAATCCCACAGCTCTCAAGCTGTCTAGGTATAACTCTTGCGGATTTGCAGGGGCAGGTTTTATAATAACTTGGAACTGATAGTAGTACTGAGTCCTGTTCGGATTATCGGCATAGCGCCCATCCTTCGGCCTTCTGCATGGTTGTACAAAGGCAGCAGCCCAGTAGTTGCTGTCCAACGCCTTAAGTGTAGTCACATAGTGAGATGTTCCAGCACCAACTTCTGTGTCATATGGTTGCAGTATAGCACACCCGTGTTCAGCCCAAAACTTCTGTAGCTTAAAGATTATATCTTGAAATGAAATCACGAGCTACACGTAAACTTCCACAGGACCGAGTAGACTGTACCACACTAAACATGCTGACTCAACATCTGCCTAAGGTCGAACATACAAAACACAAAAACATGGAGCTGTCCTAGACTGGAATCAGGCTGAGAGACATATGAGGAAGTCTAATGGTATCAAGAGGGAGCATTTTTGTCTATATCTTGTAAGGAGTGTGAATGGAGATTTAATACCACAAAACTCTCAGTTATGGAAGCTCAGCTTTTGCAATGGATTGAGTGTGGGTTTTAGTTGTTATCTA
>JAITIT010000012.1 GCA_031279295.1 Holosporales bacterium
GCGCGCACTGGTGTGCCTACTACTGCAGATAGATCCACTCCAGTATGAAGCTTGATGTGTCCGTTCTTAGGGTTACGTCTCATCCCGAATGGGGATGTCACCTTCATGTGGGCAAGTGGTGGCAAGAGCATTGATGATGTGGATGCAAGCGTCCTCACGAGGTTGCCGTTCTGATCCACATATTCGCTCCTATTGCCGTGTGCGAACTTGTATAGCCTTATGATCTTTCCGTTGATTAGTACCGACGCATATACCAACTCAGGACTCCGTGCAACGCTGCCATCTTCCATGTAGAAATCCTGATACAAAAACTCAAAATTGACCGCAGACTTCGCGCTTCTGATATTGACGACCTGAGCCAGGCTTTTCATGACATCTCGCGCAATTTGGGGTTTTACGCCACTCCTCTTTAGTGACGTATTTGGATCATGTGGAGTAATTACTCCAGTAACACTCCGTATCACCTTCTTTACTGGAATTGTTTCCTTACGAGCTTTGTATCCAGGACCGACGCGTTCGACCACAATCTTCAAATCGTACGCATTCCGAATTTCCATCATATCAACACAGAACATACCAATGGAGTTCGCATCTGCATGACCACGTATACTGATTTCCTGTCCTGTCTTTAAACTCTTCAGATTGAAGATTTTGGATAAAGCCTTCGATATCATGTGAACTTCAGTTCTGTGAACTTTAATGCCTTCGAGTATTGTCGCAATTGAATCACCACTTTGAACGACTATCTTACGCTCGCCAGGCATGTCATCATCTGATGTATCATTAGGCACAATTACCTGTGTCTGAGGATATGGTTTAGCTATCGGTCCGGTATATTCCTCACCTGCGGGCTTCGTGTTTTCAGCGGGTACTCCAACATCATCGGTAACTTCGTCGCTTGGTTCCACATCCTCATCAGGAAAATCAACAACCGTTTCGTGAGATACCAATACGTACTCAACAATCGCTATGGCAGAGGCCGTAGCTAACAGGCTGATGCTTAAAAAATGTGACTTCCTCACTACCACTTAATAATCCTAAACTCCTAACATACACGCAACGCGTGAACCCACAGCGCCAGCAAACTACTCACATACTATGAAACTACAAATCCTCATGTGACGTACTTCGCATATGAAAACAATGATACGAAAAAAACAGACAAACTGCAATGGCGTCCTGCTCCACATCTGGGGCCTATACATGAAACAATGTCTCACCGGCTAAAGTCGTAGTCTGTCCTTCTCTTAACCTATCTGTCCTAATAGTAGATTTCCTGCAGATGCCGCATGAGGCACGTGCACGCTTTTCTGCGCAGTAATAGCCACAAGTTATTCGTGCCCCACTACGATGGAGATGCGACTTCATCGTGCTGGGATGGTAACCCCTATTGTCACGTGTTTTAGGTTCATGGTGGCGTTGCCATACTCTTTATGGTATAGTAAGTGTGTGTTGGCATTCTGCATAGTCGCCGGCGTTCAGTGTGGATATCAGTAGCCTGAGTGTGTTATTTACATCGCTACCAGGGAGGTATGCGAGGGCGCTATTTAACGAAGGCAAGAGGGCCGGTAATCTCAAAGAGATCCTGGATAACTTCAATAGACTCGATACATTCTTTAAGAAGCATTCCTCAGTCAGGAAACTACTGACGAGCAACTGTGTGAACGCTACCGATCTCGATGCAGGGTGGCGAGCTCTCGGAGATCACCTATCGTTCTGCCCTGCGTTTACGGCATTCATGCGGCAGATAATCCATAACAAGCGGTATCCGATCATCGGGAAGATCAGGTATATATTTAGGGTGGCCGTAGCAAAGCACAAGAACATGCGTAATGTCACAATCTTGTCGGCCGTCGAGCTGCTACCTGAGCAGCGAGCTAGAGTCGAAAAATTAGTAGATAGAGCGTTCAAGGAAAAGGCTATAATAAGATATGAAGTCGACGAGAGGATTCTCGCGGGAATCAAGATAGCCTCGGAGGAGGTAGCAGTAGATGCATCTGCGCTGTCCCAGCTGAAACAGCTATCCACATACTACAGAGATTTGAGGACCGACGGTAACACACGATGAGAGTTAAGGCTGTTGAAATATCAACATTACTGCAGGAGAAAATCTCTGAGTTTTCAGCGTACGTAAACGTATCCGAGATTGGCTATGTGCTGTCCGTTAGTGACGGAATCGTCAGAGTCTTCGGCCTCGAGAACGTCAAGGCGGGAGAGCTAGTGGATGTCGTGTTGTCAGAGACGGACGAGACAATCAGAGCTATTGCAACGAACCTAGAATCGGATAATGTCGGATGCATGGTTCTCGGAGATGACTCGGCGATCAAAGAAAAGGACTTGGTGAGGAGGACATACAGGACTGCGAGCGTCAGCGTTGGCATGGGGCTCCTTGGGAGAGTAGTTAATGCCTTTGGGGAACCAATAGATTCTAACGAACCGCTAACAGATGTAACCAGCGCGGGAGTCGAAAAACCCGCTCCTGGAATGATTGAGAGGAAGTCCATTAACGAGCCGTTATGGACCGGCATCAGAGTGATAGACGCTCTCTTTCCGATCGGTAGAGGGCAGAGAGAGCTCATCATCGGAGACAGACAGACCGGTAAAACTGCCATCGCTATCGATACCATCATTAACCAAAAACAGTACAACGACAGGCTCCCGGCTGGCCAGAAGGTCTACTGCATATATGTCGCAATAGGACAGAAGAGGTCTACAGTCGCTAGGACCGTGCAGATCCTTACAGAATGTGGGGCGATGGAGTATACCATCGTTGTGGCAGCGACTGCCTCTGATCCAGCGGCGATGCAATACATTGCTCCGTACGCAGCATGTTCTATTGGTGAACACTTTAGAGATAACGGCATGCACGCTCTGATCGTATACGACGATCTGACGAAGCACGCAGTTGCATACCGCCAGATATCACTGTTGCTTAGACGACCTCCCGGTAGAGAGGCGTTTCCTGGAGATATATTCTACCTCCATGCAAGGCTCCTGGAGAGAGCCGCCAAGATGTCCGATGCAAAGGGTGGTGGATCACTCACTGCGCTACCGATCATCGAAACACAGGCTGGAGATGTAGCTGCATACATTCCAACCAATGTCATCTCAATTACGGATGGACAGCTGTTCCTCGAACCAGAGCTATTCCACAAGGGAATCAAACCAGCAATCAACATAGGAGTATCGGTCAGCAGAGTTGGCTCCGCCGCTCAGACGAAGGCCATGAAATCCGTGGCTGGTAACCTGAAGATCGAGATGGCACGGTACAACGAGCTGTCGTCGTTCTCCCAGTTTGGCAGCGAGCTGGATAGTACCACAAAAGAGCTCCTTTCGAATGGAGAGAAGGTAGTGGAAGTGCTCAAACAGCCGCAGTACTCTTCACTTCGGAATTCAGAACATGTTGTTATCCTATATGCCGTAATGAACGGGTATTTCAAGGATGTTGACCTCAAGGAGATAAAGAAGGTTGAGATGGAGCTACTACAGTCCATCAGAAATGAATCCAACATTCTCGATACGCTAGATAATGAAGATCACATCTCTGAGCAATGCAAGGCAGACCTCGATAGGTCTATAGCGGCGTTTAAGGAGAGGTGGCTAGCTGCCAGGTAGAATGCGTTACCAATGGAGAATTTAAGAACCATCAAAAGTAGGCTGAAGACGATAGGAAGTATCATTAAGGTTGTGAACTCAATGAAGATGGTTGCAACAGTCAAGCTGGCGAAGGTTAACAACACTCATAGGCAAGCAAAGGTGTGTTCAAGCATGCTCTCGGATATGCTCTGGAAGGCGATGAGAGAATGTGCACTTGGTAAGCTACCGGAGCAGAGTCCGTGGATCAAGAGATGCTTACTATACCAGACCTATCAATGTAAGCCTCTCATCATTGTCCTGTCCACCAATCAAGGATTCTGTGGATCGTTTAATCAATGCATCCTGAACGTTGCGTCCGAGCTTATCGGTAGGCACGATAGAGCATATGTGGAGGTATTTGGAAAGATTGGCAGGGCGGCGATTACTCAAAGGAAACCCACTGTAATGGAGGGTGAGTCACATCAGGAGATACGTTCAGTATCCGAGCACGCACGTTACCTATCTGAGCTAGCTGTAGAATATATTATCAACCACGGTGTCGACTCTGTGTTCGTTGTTAGTGGTAAGTTCGAAAACATCCTTGTGCAGAGAGGACAGGTGTCTACCCTACTGCCGGTTGAGTGTAACTTTGAGCCAAGCGAGATCGTAAAGATTGAGGGGGACGTATGGGAGTTCCTAAATGACATACTCCGTATGTACCTCTACGAAACATGTGTTGGCCTTGTCACAGAACACCTGGTTGCTGAGTACTCTGCTAGAGTCATGACACTTGATGCATCCGTCAGAAATGCAAATGACATGTTTGATAGGTTGCAGCTCCAGTGCAACAGGATCAGGCAAGACAGGATTACACAAGAGCTGACTGAGATCGTCTCGAGCATCGAGTGCATGTTGTAAGCCATAGTTTTAGGCAGGATTGAGGGTTGGCATATGGTTGGGGGAATTTGCCCTCATATCAGATACCTCTGTGTATCGATGTGACTTCCGAAATTTTATTGACCTAGGTGGCCATTGCTGATACCATAGTTAATCTGTGGGGCCTTTAGTTCAGTTGGTCAGAACCCTCCGCTCATAACGGAGTTGTCGTAGGTTCGAGTCCTACAGGGCCCACCATGTTTTTGGTGTCATTCTTAGAGATACTTCGGTCTGTTCTGGAATAGGCGGATGACTTTGTTTAGCGCACCTTTCCTGACTGTGATCAGGATTTTGTTGCCTGGGCTGATGATGGATTTTTTCGGCATAGTTAATACGTTGACCTCTGTAGCAATCGCCGTAACTTGGACTGTATCTTTTGATTCGATCTCAGAAACCTGCATACCGACTGCGTAGCACCCTTCCCGGACGTCTATCTCCAGTACTTCCACCTCTCCATCCTCTATCGTCAGTACACTCTCTACTTTTCCATTTCGTAGAAAGTGCAGGGCCTTAGTAACTGTGGCGAGCCTGGCATTCAGCACAGCATTAATCCCGAGGGAATGTAAGATCTGGGAATATGACGAGTCGTTCATTACAGCGGCAACTCTCCTAGCTCCGAGTTTTTTGGCAAGCATGCATGATATGACGTTTGTCTTGTCGTCGTCTGTGGCGGAGATTACCACACCAGCTTCGTTTACTCCGGCTGCGATTAGTACGTTTGGATCAAATGGCTCTCCGTACAGCACGGTCGTTGTCTCATCGAACTGCGCGGTTAGCCGCTCGGCCTGAGACAGGTCGCTCTCCACGACTTTAATTGCTACGCCGCTTTGTACTGCTGAGGTTACAATGGCCTCACATAGCCGACTACCGCCAATCACAACAGCAGTGTTAATTTCCTCGGATGTGTACCCAAACAAGTGCATCGCATGCTGAACCATATCAGCAAGACACGCGAAGTACACAACGTCACCAACGTCTATGATATCGGATTTACCGGGCATAGCCCCACCAATCCTATCTTTCTTCCTGAGATACAGGATCGTGACGCATCCGTGCTCATCGATCGATGTGATGTATTTTACAGGGACGCTTGCGATGGCTGATCCTGACTTACACACTACGCCGATCATTACCAATCTATCTCCTATACATGATGTAGCCTCGATGGATCCTGGGATTAGCATGTTGCGGTGCACAATCTTAGAAACTTCTCGATACGGAGAAACAGCGTAATCCACAGCCTGAGATATACTCTCGATAAGCGTATTGCCATTGAAATATGAGAACTTGCTGATCCTGGCTATTTTGGTTTCAACACCGAACACAGACATAGAGATCTGACATGCAATGATGTTGGTTTCGTCGGACTGAGTTGCCGCTACTACCACATCGGCGTCCTGTAGATCGGCTTCTTTTAAGGTTTTGATATTGGTCGCATCCCCAAGTACTGGCTTTGCATCTATGCTGTCCGCGGCCCTACTTAGCGCGTGCTCAGATAAGTCTACTATCGACACATTATGCCCGCCCAGAGATAACGCCTTCGCTATTCCACAGCCTATGCCGCCAGCACCCAAAACCACAACGTTCATGACATTATGCTTCTTGGAATTTGAAGAGCTTAGATTCGAAGATGTTGAGTGATCTAAGTTTTCTATGAAGGGCAGAGCGCTCCATCCCGACGAACTTTGCGGTTTGCGATATGTTCCCAGAGAACTTCTTGAGCTGCTCAACAAAATATTCACGTTCGAACGCCTCGCGTGCATCTTTGATCGACAGCTCAGATACCATCGATATGAATTTCGTATTGGTAACGTCGGTGCTATTTTCTTCCACGATCTCCTTTGGCAGATCGTTAACTGTGATTATCCCATCGTTGCTACTGCCTTCCGATAACGCAATAGTCATGATCCACTCCACCATACTCTTCATCTGCATCGTATCCCCAGGCCAATGATACGCGCTCAATACTCCAAGTGCTTCACTCGAGAATTTTCTAGGAGTCACGTTGTGGACCGTGGACACCTGCTCCATAAAATAATCCAGAAGGTACGGGATATCCTACCTCCTCGATTTGAGTGGTAGGATCTTTATTGTGTTAGCATTGAGCCTGCAGTACAGCTCATCACTAACCTCACCTGCATCTATGAGCTGTTGGATGTTGAGTGGAAAGCTAGCTATGATCCGTACATCTATGTGCATTCTCTCTGCGGCTCCCACCCTAGCGAATGACTCCTCCTTGAGTAACTTGAGCAGCTTGAGCTGAAATTTATGTGGGGCTGTGACCAGTTCATCTATGAACAAAGTTCCGCCGTTAATTTTCTCCAGTAGTCCCGGCTTCATTGTGGCGGACGTATCACTATTGTTAAGCTCTGTACCGAAGAGGTTTGCTTCCAGTTGTCCAACGTGCGTTGCACGACAGTTAAAGACTCCGAACGGGCCTTTCGCACGGGAGGAATTGTTGTGAATGTTTCTTGCGACTACCTCCCTGTCGGATCCTAGTGGGCTGATGATTACACACCTTCCATTAAGGGGGGCTATTCGATTTATCAACTGTCTGATCTGCACTACGTTCTGCGATTTCCCGGGGATGCTATCAGAAACTTTTGCCTTGATCTTGAGTTCAGCGTTTTCAGCTTGGAGCTTGGAAGTCTCTATTGCCTTCTCTACCGACATGATCAGCCTTCTGGAATCAAAGGGTTTCTCGATAAAATCATATGCTCCACGTTTGATCGCAGCGACTGCTGTCTCTATAGTTCCGTGCCCGCTCATCATAATCACTGGGATGTACTCATGATCCCTCTTGATCATCTCTAGCAGGCGGAGCCCGTCCTTATCCCCGTCTCCGAGCCACACATCTATGATTACCAGGTTCGGTCTCTGAGCCTTTACGATGCTGACAGCTTCGACGTATCCACTGGCGACATTGGTCTCATATCCGTTGTCACATAGTATGCCTGATACGAGCTCTCTTATGTCAGCCTCATCGTCAACGACCAATATGTTAAATGCCATGATTCACCTCATTTGTTTCGCGCCGTTTCTCCAGTTGCTTCTTCGGGAACGAAATTGCTATGTTGGCTCCGGACAGCGACTGCGATCTCCCAAGTGATATTTCACCAGAGTGATCTGTGATGACCTTATGCACTATCGACAAGCCGAGGCCAGTTCCGGCGGCCCGTGTTGTGTAGTACGGATCTAACGCCTTTTCTAATGCAACATCTGAGAACCCTGGCCCGTCATCATCTACCGTGATGTGTACGATTTCATCTGCTTCCCACAGACATAGTGATACGTTCCCGATAATCTCACAGCTACGGTCTGTGCTCTCAGTTATCGCGTTCACGGCATTCTGCAGTACGTTCACAATCATCCTGTTTATTTGATCCTGATCGACTTCACAAATTAACCGTTCTCTATCGTAGCTCTGGTGGAAGCATATCTTGGCGTTAGCGTTCGCATGCATGAACACAATCTCCTTTACAAGTTTCGTTAGGTCAACATCCTCAAATGTTGCGTTAGGCATCCTGGCCAAATCCGAAAACTCCGTTACTAGTCTTCCGATGCAGCCGACCTGCCTTACTATGGTATTGATGCACGACTCAAACACCTCAGGCTGGGTAACAACCTCCTTCGCATACTTGCTCTTGAGGCGTTCTGCAGACAGCTGTATCGGCGTAAGGGGGTTCTTGATTTCATGGGCTATCTTGCGAGCTATATTACGCCACGTACTCTGCTTGTTCGATACAATCAATTGTTGCCTCTGACGTTCCAACCTAGTCATCATATCATTAAACGTCGCTATCAGCACGTCCCATTCGTTCCTCAGCATACCAGTCCTGATGGGAGTATTATAGTTGCCTAGCGTAATATTTCGAGTTGCAATTATCAGCTTGTTAACAGGCCTCAAAATCCAATTGGCGAATGATATCCCAAGCAGTATCGCTATGAGGAGTAACACTACAGTGATTGCCGCAAAGACCACCATGAATGAAACCTTGATGCCTGCTCTCTGAGTTGCAAGGCTTGTGTACTCCAAGATGGCTGTCTTGATTCTATGCTTGTGATCCAGTATTGTCTTATCTATCGGCACTGCGGCGACGAGGTATATACCGAGCTCATGGCTTATGACAGCGCCAGATATTATACGATCAACTGATTCCCATGCTATCACTCCACCACGCTCAAGTAACTCAATCTCACCAGGAATATCCTCGTACTGCAGTGAGATCGAAAATGGTGTACTGGCTATGATGTTAAGGGTGCCAATTCCTGTGCTCTGTAAAACCGCGACGCCTACCTTAGTGGTCGCTGTTTCACTGTCTATGATCTCTTGCACCTTTGTGCTATTTATGGATGGACCGTTGATGCATGAGCGTATCTCTTCTGATAGACCGTTCGTAAAATTCTCCATGTTAAATTTGACATCATCTATGTAGATGGAAGCAACATCCCTAGCATTGATAATTACATTCCGCACAGGTGTCTTAAACAGATTTTCGATTCCGATGTTAAAGAACAAGATCGCAAAGACGAACACGCAGATTGCAGGTATGATCGTTGCGCAGGAGAACAGCATGATAACCTGCTTGTGAAACAGCTTCCTTCCATTCCTTCTGGTTCTGAAGTTAACGATTTTCCTGATGCGTTTGATGAGAAGATAGCATACTGATGCAAGAAACACTGCGTCGATACATAATAGTGTTGCGACCCATCCAGAGTTAGATGCAAAGCTACTCTCGAAGCTCAGGAGAAACCACGTAACTGCGAGGGATATGACAGTGCAAGCAGCCAGGCTATGCATGATAAACTTGCGCTTTAGTAGCCTAATTACCGTACTCATCCCGCCCGGGATTCTTGATGATGCATATCAGGCAGATTGTAGCACATTAGCATGCTAATGGACTCCTTAAGTATGTGTCACAAGTAATTCACAACTGGTACACACTAAGGTAGATACGAATGCTCAACATATCCCATTATAAACATTGCATTTGTGCCTTAAAAAAATTAGTAGAAAATTAACTTTTTAATCGTACAATATGTGCAAGAAGTAAGCCTAATAGCAGGCGAGAGGTTGTTTTTTAGAGGAGAGACTCACGTGAAGAGTAAGTTAAGTTTGGCAGCATTGTTGTTGGCCTTTGCACCGTTCATCGGGGCTTGTTATGCAGATGCCGATAGCGACGAAAAGCCGACGGACACCGATAAAGATGATAAAGGTGAAGAGCCCAAAAATGAAAAGGATGGCGATGAAGAAGATAAAGGTAAGCCCAAAAATAAAAAGGACGGCGATAAAGGAGATGAAGGTGAAAAGCCCAAAGATGAAAAGAATGACGATAAAGGTGAAGAGCCCTAAAGATAACTAATAGTGTTACGCCTCAAGATTCATGGTGTCGGGCCCTATGTTGTCCGGCACCTTGCTTTCGATGTGTACGCGGTAAGAAGCCGATGACAGGAGCATCATAGTGTATCTCTACCAGATTAAGTAGCTGTCTCCACTAGTCGTATCTTTGCCAGTCTACATAGATCCCTGAGAGCTTATCTCCGATAAGCCGACTGGGATGTGCTAGGATGCTCCCGACAATGGTTATCTACTGCGTCTGAACTAATCGCAGGTGCATTTACAGCTACGCTTTGGTTCGGGTGCTGGGGCTGCTAACTGGGGCGGAATGTTGGTCGCTCCTGGTAGGGAGCGGCTGCATTCAGAGTTCAAAATTGTTGTCCACTCCCTCGCTAGTTCTCTGTTGATTCCGCGCGGTACAGAGGTATCCTTCGTGGCTTGTTTACCTTTGGATTTACCGCCGGACGTATCAGCGCCTTTCTGTTTCTTACGAGTATCCCTCTCATTCTCATCAACATCATTAAACACAGCCTGCAGCTGCGAGAATGTAGCTGGATCACCGAACTTTACCTTCTGTATAGCATCTTGTCCGATTCCGCGAGATTGCTCTACAGACTTCTTAATAACCATCATAACGGGCAATCCCGTGATGCCGTTCTTTGACAACGTAGCGACATCGGCTACAACGACAACCTGAGTATTATTGCCATCAATCGTAATGCCATGCGCAGTTACCTTGCTGACTGCCTGGTTATACTCTTCCATCGTAGGTGGTTGTTGCCCTTGTAATTTATCTCCGGCTGGAACGTTCATGAAAATAAGTTTGATTCCCTCTTTCTTCAGCTTTCCGACATGTGGAGCTAATGTTGCGAGCAACGTGTCACAGTGAGGGCATGCTACCGAGTAGAAGACCACAATCGCCTTCTTCATGTCATCCTGCTTTGGCGTTTGCATCTTGAATGTACCACTGTCGTTTATAAACACGGTGGGCAGGAAGTCAGTGCCGCCTTGTTCAAGGGCTGCGTATTGCTGTCCAGCTCCAAACTGATCTTGTGCCTGCTGTCCCTGATACTGCCCGTCGGGATTTTGGGCCGGCGCCTGTCCGGCATTGGCTGGATAAACAGGAGATGCTTGCTGCGCATACAATGTTGTAATGAAACAACACGCCACCAAGACCTTAGACCATATACCCAACCGCATAATATCTCCCTGCAAAATATAAAACAGCACCCTGGCGCGCCCAGAAAGATTCGAACTCTCAACCTCCAGATCCGTAGTCTGACGCTCTATCCAATTGAGCCATGGGCGCGAGCATACAATGATTGTTACATTAATATGTCTTAGAATGCAATGAAAATAATCTGCCCTTTAATAAAGCACCTTTCCTAACCATGCTAAACATTCGAGCCGAGGGCTTGATAGGACTATTCCATGAGTTACTCACTCATCACGTAATAGCTAGATCGGGTATATGAGCGTATCTACGATCGTACTTTCCGGATGCACTCTTTGCAAAGAGTGGACAGCACTACTGCCATCGGAACCGCGATGAATATTCCAGAAAGGCCTAGAATTGATCCAGCGGCGCAGATCATGAATAGAAGGCCAACTGGATGAATGCCAGTCTTACGTCCTATGAACTTTGGCGTAATGAAGTTCGAGTCTATGAATGGAACTACGACAAACAGACACACCACGTTGAGATACTGGTACACAGATGAGGCATCATCAAATAACATCACAAGAGATACCGTGAGTCCAATGAGTGGTCCAAAGAACGGTGCGATGGAACATGCACCAGACAATACTCCGCACACTATGCATTCATTAATGCTCATCACTCCTAGGATCCACAGGCCGACGAAGTAGATGATGGATAGTATCAGGCAAACTAGTAGTTGCCCTTTGATGTACGCGGCAAGATTTGTGTTGATTAATTGCATGATGGTAAGCACAGATTTGGGTGCTACCTTGTGCAACACAGTGTCGATGGATTCGACGATTGCTGGCCAATCTTTCAATAGGTAAAACGTTATAATTGGGGTAATGAAGATGAACATCACGGCGTATGCGAGCGCTATGCCAGTATCAATAAACGTGAAGATACGGCTCGGCAGCTTCGTCGTAAATTCACTCAAGTACATTTTGAAGCCATGCGCGACATCGAATGTGTAGTCGATACCGCAAGCCTCAGCGACGCCATGCAGGATCGTGTTAATCTGTTCCGGAAACGTCTGTAGGAAAACGGGAAGTTTTTGGATAACCATGATTATGGCATTCTTCAACAACGGTACGAAGAATACCGTGAAGGTAGACACAGCTACAACGAGTGATAGAACTACTACTCCAGTGGCAACGGTTCGTGGTAACCTAAGCTTACATGATACGAAATCAACAGGCGCATGAAGTGCATACGCCATAATAAATGCTATTACGAACGGAATCAGCCATTGGCCCATTAGCAAAATGGATAGCGCAATAGTCGTAACGGAGATTCCCACTACAACAATTCCTAACCCCCTGCGGTCTTCCAGTATCACGAATACACCGACGGCATTAAAGAGGACTGCGTCGGTATTGTAGCAACCGACCAAAAATTCATCTACATAAAATTCCGGGATCAAAGCTTCCGGTTTGCTGAATGACATCTAATTATGCACATACTCACGATTGCCGGTGTATGTGATTCGCGTTAATCAGCAACGCAATCCTGTACTACTCCTTAAACACCAAATGGATCTTATTCATATCTTCTCCTGCTATTGTGTGCATGCAGGTAATTAGCAACGATTCCGTAAGATTCGAAAAACGTACTGTTACCACGGTGCCATTTTCACCATCTTGACGATACGTGCTTGTAGCATCTGCTATGCATATGTGTCAGTTTAAGCGGATCTGCTGATTATTCTACGAGTCCGCTATTCCCTTGAGTGTTGCGTATATAGATCTCCCGAGAGCACTTTTGCTGTTCTTATAGCATGGTTACTGAGAGGTGGGAGAAGGGACTTGGGATGCTCTCATCAAAGCTGATTCTACTCGGTGTTTTACTTCGTTTATGCCCAGTGCCTCGAAGAGATTAGCTATGTTGGGCCCGTGTTCTAACCCGGTAGTAGCCATGCGAAGTGGCATGTAGAGATTCCTCCCGGCTATACCAGCCTTTCTCCCTACCGTATCCACAAATCCTGTCCATACCAGATTATCTCCGCCATCATGTAGTACGTTCCGTGCGGCCTCTAGTATAGCGACTTCGAATGGTGATAAAGGTGTATATACAGGTGTATAGCCGGTAGCAAATATCTCATTCCATAGCCTAAGATCGTTGTATGTGTCGATGTTTTCCCTTACAACTTCGAAAGCCTTGGAGGATGATATGTACTCCTTTACGTCATTATATTCCTTCAGCCTCATAATTTTCCTGTTTAATTTCAGCACATCGTTGCTGTCAAACTTCGGAGAGTTCGTGCCAAACTTCGTGATGTCGAAGCACTTGATCAAATCTTCCATGGCTTGAAATGGCTTTGTGTCAAGAGATGTTCCGAGAGTTGCGAGTAGACTGGAGATTGCCATCTGGTCTATTCCGGCCATTCTAAAATCTCCTAAGTTTAGACCACCGATTCTCTTGGAGAATTGCGATCCGTCTTTGTTTACCATGAGTGACAGGTGGGCAAAATTGACCTTGTATCGTCCTGCCGATATTTCGTCGAACATTGCGATCTGCACAGCTGTGTTGGTGACATGATCTTGCCCTCTGATTATGTGGGTGATGCCGCTGTCGATGTCGTCCACCACCGAAGAGAATGAGTATAGATATGTCCCATCGGCTTTACGGATTACTGGATCGCTTACGCTGGTAAGATCATACGAGATGTTGCCGAGTACGATATCGCTCCATGTTACCACTTTATTCGGCAGCTTAAACCTTAGGTAGGGTTCCATGCCAGTAGCCCTAAGTTCTTCAATTTGGCGGGCTGGTAGTTGGAGAGAGGCCCTGTCGTATACAGGAGGTTTGCCGGTTGCAATCGCAGCCTTTCTTTTGTATTCGAGTTCTTCCTGTGACTCATAGCATTCATATAACACCCCACGTGCTATCAGGTCATCTCTTACTTCATCGTATCGAGATGTTCTCTCGGACTGTCTGAATGTCTCGTCATATGTTATCTTGAGCCATGCAATATCATCAATGATTGATTTCTCGTACTCACGCCTTGAGCGCTCACGGTCAGTGTCGTCTATCCTGAAAATAAACTCACCACCCTGTTGCCTGGCGAATAGGTAGTTCACAAGCGCTACCCTTGCATTCCCGATATGCATATGCCCCGTTGGGCTTGGAGCGAATCTAACTCTGCAACTCATTGATTTTCCTTGAGTACACATAATGAAAGCCAGGGGACTAATGGCTCGAAACCAAAGTACACTCCATCTCTATCATAATTTTGCCACACCTTTGTTACACATTCATAGTGGGACGTAAATTCTCTAGTGCTGAGTAATAGCCCAACGCTCAACGTAGAATGCAAATCTCATTCTACATACGGTTGAACTTATGGGGATTTTTCATCTAGTTTTCCGAGGATTTATCTTGAGGGGGACATGCTGTGGGCATAAACTCCTTGGCTGAGAGGTTTTTTGAAGGGGTGCGTAAATGAGCTTCGTAAAGTTAGCGCTTGTAGTAGTAGCACAGATGCCGTTGGCACTGATGCCGCTTGTCGCGCAAATGCCACTCTCGTAAGTCTAGTTAAAATTGTTCGACTGGGCTTGCAGCCATCTTGGTTGCGAGAGTTAGCAGCAGGCATCTTGTGGTGCCTGCTGTCTTTGTTATTGTAGGTTTTGTAAGTTACCTAAACTTGTCGGAGATCTGTGCTAACGCTCTTGGATTCTTTAGTTTCGACATCATCATCTTGATCTGCTCAAACTGTTTTACCAATTTGTTAACGTCTGACACTTGTTGGCCGCACCCGGCGGCTATGCGCTTTCTCCTCGATGCGTTAAGGGTCTCAGGGCTTCTCCTCTCCTGCTTTGTCATTGACCTTATTATAGCGACCTGCCTAGCAACCGACTTGTCTGTGATATTTGCCTCGGCTAGTTTCGACTTGAGCTTACTAACTCCTGGCAGGAATTTCATGAAGCCACCGAGACCTCCGATCTTCTCCAGCTGAATCAGGTACATTTCCATGCCATTCATATCAAACTTCTTACCTGCGGCGATATCCTTTATCCCATCGACGATATCCGTATCCATGGCCTTTTCAACAAGACTCATAACATCGCCTCTGTCTAGGATACGTGAAGCTATCCTGTCAGGGTGGAATACTTCTATGTCCTGGATCTTCTCGCCAGTACACATATATTTTATCTGGCAGTTAGATACAGTCTTTGCTGACAGCGCAGCTCCTCCTCTTGCGTTCCCATCGGCTCTCGTTAGGATAAGCCCGGTAACTTCAACAGCCTCGTTAAATACCTTCGCGGTATTCACCGAGTCCTGTCCCATCATACCATCTATTACGAGGTATGTCTCGCTATGGGCTAAAATTTTTTTTATTGACTCCACCTCATCCATCATGTCACGATCAATGTGTAGGCGTCCGGCTGTGTCGTATATGACAGTGTCGTACTTCGATCGTGCCTCGTAGGATCTCTGCGCTATTGTGAGCGGTGTATCTGTTTCGAGTTCGAGGTCATCGAAGATGTCTATCGAATTCTGTGAGGCCAGCTTTCTGAGCTGTTGTATAGCAGCTGGTCTGTATGTATCCAAGGAAACTAGTAACACTTTCTTATTATATTTTGTTTGCAGCATGTGAGCCAGCTTGGCTGACGTCGTAGTTTTCCCAGTGCCTTGCAGCCCTACCATCAAGATCGCCTTGCATTTGCTAATCTCGCGAGCGTCACCCGGTGTGCCAAGCAGATTCACGAGCTCGTCGTATACGATCTTTATGATTGTCTGCTCGGATGTTAATCCACTGATGGTCTTCTGCCCGACGAGCTTTTCTCGTACGTTGGATGCGAAACTTTTTACGACGCTCAGAGCAACATCTGCCTCTAGCAGCGATACTCTGATTTCGCGGATTGCGGTGTCTACCACCCCATCGGTTAGAACACCACGCTTCCCGATATTACCTATCGCATCCAGGAGCTTCTTGGATAAATTTGCGAACACTATAACTGCCTCAGGACCGTTTTCATGCCATGAAACATTTATGCATGCCTTGGCACTGAACAGAATGCAAAATTATACATCGTTTCTACATCTTATACAAGGCAAACTTAGATGACTAGCTCCAAATTAGCATAAAATTATTTTTTAAGTTAGTTGAAGATTAAGATTATTTGATGGTATGTGATCCATAAGATAGAATTTTGTGGAGTGGCAACAATCTCAATTCAGGAGGAAAGCAAATGACAACCAAAGCAAGAATAACTCTGCAGGTGGCGCTGATAATTGCAGCTGTAGCAACCCCAGCATCCGCCGCAAGACAAACCCTCACAGCAAGTTATGACAGAGTAATGTTAGACCGAAACAAGACCTCGGAAGCAAATCTGTTACGTTCATCAATCCCACTACGTGAATCATCATCTAACTCGTCATGGAACAGATCGGAAAGCGATAGCGAGAATAAAAACGGTCCCTTCCACAATGAGGCCAACTCGCGAGGAACCCTAGAGTGGAGGCATCAGGACAAAGCGATAAGCTTGGGG